>NZ_NPKW01000448.1:0-845 GCF_002265885.1 Vibrio sp. 03_296 | reverse complement strand
TCAGCAGGAAGCGCTAGGGTGAATTGACCAATGGCCATTAGCGCGCCACCAATCAGGATCGAACGACGCTGACCTAAGTAGTGTCAGCGAAGGTAGCCACCAATAAGGGGGTAATGTACACCAACCTGTGTAGGTGCCATAGAGGTCGAGGGCATCTTTGGTAGACCAGCCCAAACCGCCATTGATGGTGGTGTCGGTGAGGTATAAAACTAAAATTGCACGCATTGCGTAATAGGAAAAACGTTCCCAAAGTTCAGTACCGAACAAAAGGAAAAGGCCACGAGGATGACCAAAATATTGATGTTGGTTTGGCATAAGTTTGACTAATTCTAGTTATGAAATTTTTTATAGGCGAATACGTATACTCCTCGTTRTTTAAATACTCAAACATTTTTAAATGGCAGTAGATTGTTCGGTTTGTATTTAACCTTTTGTTATAAGGTTTTCCATGTTTGCTTGGGTGGTTTCTACGTGTTAGAAACTAATATTCCATTTTTGGTCCTGCGAATTAACGTTTAGCAAACAAAATGTATTGGTTTGTATGATTGCAACTCACGCGATTTCCTATAGTCTGGCGAAATGCTAGGATAAACAAAAATAGATGGCTAGTGATAAATGAAAAAGTGGTATTTGCTGTATTGTAAGCGCGGAGAGCAGATCCGAGCGAAGCAACATTTAGAAAACCAAGGTGTTGAGTGTTTCTATCCCACCATAGAAGTTGAAAAAATTTTGCGTGGGAAACGCCAAACAAAGAGTGAGCCCTTATTTCCTTCCTACATTTTTTGTTCGCTTCGATTTTTGAAATAGGCCCTACGTTTACCACTGTTCGTTCAACCAGAGGTGTG
>NZ_NPKW01000447.1:0-1183 GCF_002265885.1 Vibrio sp. 03_296 | reverse complement strand
TCCCTCCACGCTCGGTTCGCATAAAAAAGTGACCGCTGGAATTATCTACAAACTCATTGTTGTGAATAATGTTCAGTTGATGCTTGTAACAAATGTTGGTGATTTTAGAGATCAGACCCGGCGCGTCTGAGCAATGAGTCAGTAGTGTTTTCTTTTCCATATTAGAGATATCTCGTGATTATTTTTTTTATGGTACGAATAATTGTTTGGGCGTCGAACGGTGAACTAAACCGCAATACAGGCCTAATAGATAATCTATTATTAAGATGGTTTCAAACAAATTCTCCAGTAAAACGTTTGGCTGGAGACGTTGTCTGAATTGAGCCTTCATAAGAATCATAGAGGTGGTGTATATGGACAAAGATCTACTGGCTCGAAAACTGTATGTATAGAGAGAGTGAGCTTCTCTGATCGGATAACCATGAAATAGATGAGGATCGCATTACATGAACTTTGGGAAAATCGAAGCTTCTCCAGCCGAAGCGGCCAAGGCCATCTTAGGGGAAGAGGATCAATTTACCGGCCCAGCGTGGCTTGCACGCTATTTAAACCGCAAATAACCGACCAAATACCTGCCGAGGCGAAGACAATTGGGTATCGCCATCAAAAAGACAAACCTGACATAATCTGTGCCACTGACCCCTCAGCAGAACACAGAATGATAGCAAAAACGTTTTCTTCCAAAGGCGCTTTAGGCAAGGCCATTCCGGGCTTTCAAGCTCGTCAACCTCAGGTCGATAGTGGCCGAGCGGTCGCCGAGCGATCCAACAGCAACACAGCTCGTGGTTGAAGCGGGGACCGGAACCGGCAAAACCTTCGCCTATCTGGTGCCAGCTCTTCTGAGTGGTAAAAAGGTCATCATTTCTAACTGGTTCGAAAACTTGCAAGAACAGCTTTTCATCGTGATTTGCCATTGATGACCGATGCGTTGGGCTTTTTTGGACAAGTTGCGTTACTGAAAGGCCGCTCCAACTATTTGTGTTTAGAGCGTTTAAGTCGACAAATGGTCGAAGTGCATCACAATGAAGCGGATTCCACTTCATTAAGCCAATTGGTCAAAGTGCGCAGTTGGTCTTCGGAAACCAAAACGGGCGACTTGGGTGATTGTGAAGAGTTGCCAGAAGACAGCATGATCATTCCTACCATCACGTCAACCAATGACAACTGCTTAGGTAAAGATTGT
>NZ_NPKW01000446.1:0-636 GCF_002265885.1 Vibrio sp. 03_296 | reverse complement strand
CTACTTATTAGTTTTTACTTATTCATGATGGGATTATTTTGTCCAAACGATTCGTCGTATTTTATAAAACCTCATTGATTTATCGGCTTGAGTTACTACTTGGTGTGTCTTGGATTGACCACAGAGCCGAGCGATATCTTAAAGGGAGTTAGGGTTAAGAATGAACAAATGGCTGATTTTTACGCTTGCTTTGGCATTGTCTGCCTCTGCAACGGCAACGGTGCCACCAGCGCCGATTTGGCATGATGTCGAATTAAGTGACGGCTCTTCAACGAAAGTGCGCTTAACGGGTAATGCGGATTTCCATTGGTATGAAGACGAGCAAGGCAATGCGCTGATTGAGCAGCAAGATACATGGTTTTTCGCAGAAATAAAAAACGACGGTGCTAAGCCTTATCTGATTTCGAGTGGCGATGCAAAATTGGCCGACTCGCAGCCTCCTCTTTCGGCTCAAGATCGCTCGGCGTTACAAGTGACGCCATCTCACGCCAGTCTGCCGGAGCGCCCTGTCACTCRACGCTCTCGTTCGCTGCAGACTAACCCCTTTTCAACACGTTCCGCTTTCGCTTCCCGAGCGCAGCCGTTTGAGCAACCGTTGTTGGTTGTGCAGGTGTCGTTTAGCAACATTTCGATGGT
>NZ_NPKW01000445.1:0-542 GCF_002265885.1 Vibrio sp. 03_296 | reverse complement strand
GCAGAGCAGATTGCAGGTGAAGATATTTCAGAGCGTATTGAACACTTCGCTAATGTTGAAGCTGAATTAATTACCTCTGACGATTCAGAATTTCGCTTCCACTCTGGCGCACCAAACTGGCTACGTAGCATAAAAAAACAACAATATAGGTAGCAATATGCACGGTGACTCTTCTAAAGGCCGATGTCGTGCATATTGCTTTTTGCCAAAATTTGACTTTTCCAGAAAACACATATCATACTGTTTTAATTAAAGAATTTAGATTGATAACAGTTCATTCTGGTAAGTTTTCTGTCTGTTTTCGATAGTTTCAATATTCCCATGATTTGCGTGAGCTGAAAGCTGGGCAATCAGCGATGTATTTGATCCGTAAATATGCGGTGGATAAAGAAAGCTCGCATACCCTACTCGATTGGTTTAAGCCATACGAAGATTTTGCCTATCGTGGAATTGGCTCCATTGAGACACTAAAGGGCAAAAGTAACATTTCTAAAGCCATTATGGCTAAGTCAGACTCACCTTATAGCCAAGAGCTCATTGAT
>NZ_NPKW01000444.1:0-1142 GCF_002265885.1 Vibrio sp. 03_296 | reverse complement strand
ATTTTATCCAGCGTGCCTTTCGCATTTGTAGTCATGACATTACTCATTATTTGTTTTGCGGAAGTATATACCAAACGGGACAAAATGACAGGTTGCGAGTAGGTTCGCGTTATCGCGATTACCATCCCCCATTGAGGTGATAGTGGTTATCCAGTGGTTTCGTTATTGTTATAAAACTTATTTAACGTCGTGAACTAGGTCGCATTTGCTTACATAATTGAACGCTAATTTATGTTGGAATTAACATCACATTTATTCTGCATGGTATAGTGTATCTCTATTGAGAACAGGTAAAAATAATAATAAAGTATTGACATTGAGTGTTGATTGGTGGGTTGAGTTGTTTTTGGAGGCTAATGATGAAATGGATACATAAACTTATTTTGCTCTCGCAATATGTACCATCAGTTTAATAGCGCTTTATAGTGTGTTAGGTGACACGAGAAAACTTGTCATCACACCAGAACGTTTTGCTTATTTTGCCACCGATGATCGGGCAGCAGGCGGTATTACGACGACGGAAATGGCGATTGATGGCCAAACGATCGATTTAAGCTGTAACATGCAAAACGGCGTAGCTACCCGTGGCCTACTGTGGTATTTCGATTTTTACTGACACACTTGAAGCGACGAAAGGTATCGACCTTTCCAACTACCACACGATCCGTCTCAAGCTCAGCTACGACAAAACGGGCGAATCCGATGGTCGATTGCGCTTTTATTTGCGTAACTTTAATCCGGCTTACTCCACCGCAGATAATGAGTACACTTACAAATACAATGGCATGGAGTTCACACCGAGTGCCAGCGTGGAAACCATTGAGATCCCCCTAGCGAACTTGCAAGTCATGACTTGGTGGCTAGCCGACAATAAGATTCCGATTGAACATTCTGCACCAGAATATTCCAACGTGACACGAATTGAGTTGGCGACAGGCTCAGGGGCGGCAAATGGAGAGCATCATATCCGTATCGAACGCATTGAGTTTGAAGGTGCGTATTTGGCACAGGAAACCCTGTTGTTTGCTTTGTTGCTTTCTTGGGTATTATTGGGACTGGCTTTTCTTTGAATGAACTACGTAAAGTAAGCACAACCTAGCTGAGTCTCGTTTCGCCAAGAGCATTTAAGAAAGATGAATGCG
>NZ_NPKW01000443.1:0-503 GCF_002265885.1 Vibrio sp. 03_296 | reverse complement strand
AGTGAAAAACGTCGCAGCAACGACGAGCCACAATACAATCCAAGGAACCTGTACGTCAGAAAAAGGGAATGGAATGGTCGAGAAGATCATTCCAACAAGGGTTGACGATAGGTGCCACGACCTCGTTGATTTTTTCATCCAAGCCGGCTGCTGAAGCGTTGAACGCCACAGTACTGCCTAACATGGCCAGCATTACATTTTTTACCATTGTGTATCCTGTCTGTTCTTTAATAGAAACGAATAATTATTATCTGATGTTGTGTTGTTACTTTTTTGTAACATTGTGCATTATTCTGAGTGATAACAATTTTGCAACACGTATTGATAGTTTTATGATCTACCCGTCACTACGTGATGTTCGTCGAAAAAATGCTTGATCCAAAGTGATTAGTTTGTATTTAGACAGGCAATCAAAGTCAAAGACGCAATTGTCCAACGCCTCGCTATTATGGGGTGGCGTGCTGCGATTTCTCTGAATCGCCTTTTTATCGGTGTTTTTGTAC
>NZ_NPKW01000442.1:0-520 GCF_002265885.1 Vibrio sp. 03_296 | reverse complement strand
GGTGTAAATCAAGGGTACCAAGCCCAATAGAAAGAATATCGTGTTGATTGGGATTTAAGCCAGTGGTTTCAAAGTCTAAGGCCACCAGTGGTGTTGAGCCTATCACTGTCTCGCCCGAGACGGGGGGTGATTGATAAAATCGGCGCAAGCGCGCATCGGCAACTCGCTGCTGCTTTTGCAGGAATTTGTGCTGCCATTCAAGCTTGGTGGGTTTGAGTAAAGAGATCATAAGCTACTTAAAATGGCTAGAGGCTTGGTAACGAAACTTCAAGAAGTTCTGCGCGTTACTTAGAATCTGAAACGCATCTTTTAACGTTCGGCGCTCAAAGTCGGACAGATTTTCCGGCTCAATGTTGTTGTCGGGTTCATTGTCATTTGCCACATCAATCGCTTGATGGCGGATCCGTACCATGGAGATGAACTCCAAGGCATCTTTAAGAATTTTGCGCACGACCTTTAGGCAATATGCCCGCATCGATAATGTCATCAAGACGTTCAAAGGAGTTTTTCGCCGTTGAAC
>NZ_NPKW01000441.1:0-912 GCF_002265885.1 Vibrio sp. 03_296 | reverse complement strand
GACTCAAGTACCGCTTGTTTTTCCTTGTATCGCCACTCTTCAAGCCCTTCTGCTTTGATCAAACGAATATACTGGAAGACGGCTTGAATAATCTCATCGGTATGGGCGAGCCCGTCTTTCGTCAAAGTACAACTGACGGTGAAATCACGGTAATTACTGCCAGCAGCGCCACCGCCAGCAGAGAGAGAGGTCACCCAGTTTTTGTTTTCAGTTGAGCACTCAAATCTTGCCTTCTCCCTCATAACCAAGCAGATCGGGCAAAGTAGGAAAGCGGTTTGGTTGAGTAGTGATGATCCATGCCTGGCAGAGGAAATGTCATAATGAGCTTACGTATCTCTTTGAGCGGCTCAATGTTCACCAAAATGCCTGTTGCTGTTTCATCACTGATGGGTACGGCTATCGATTTACCCGCTAAATGGTTGTTGGTGATGGATCCGAATTTTTCTTCTGCCCATGTTTGCAGTTGATCAAGACTTTGTGGCCCATAGATAGTCAAGGTCATTAAATCGGATGAATAATGAGTGCGATAGAAGTCTACGATCTCTTGGCGAATGGAAATGCCATCTCTGTCGTTGAGCGTTTCCAAGTTACCGACGGAAAATTTTGCAAAGGGATGATTCGGATTAACCACTTCCTTATTAACTTGATAGAAGCGTCTTGAGTCGTCGTTCAAATTTTAGACGATATTCCGATTCGACCGCTTGGCGTTCTTTATCCAGAGCCTCTTCGTTAAACAAAGGCGCGACAAAAAACTGACTAAATCGGTCTAGCGCTTTTTCAAAAACATTGGTCAGCTGACGTCAAAAAAGAAACAAGTATGTTCAGTCCCCGTCCAAGCATTATTGCTGCCGCCATGCTGGTTAATATAACTTTGAAAATCGCCTACTTTAGGGTATTTTTCCGTCCCCTAAA
>NZ_NPKW01000440.1:0-592 GCF_002265885.1 Vibrio sp. 03_296 | reverse complement strand
TCCAGTGAAAGGTGAGCGTCTTGGCAAAGCATTGGACATCATCATTGCACTGCGTAGCTGTCTCTCAATGGATGATGGTGGTGATATTGCACGTAACCTCGATCAGCTTTACGAATTCATGATCACGCAGATCTCAGGGCGAATCACAAAATGACCCACAAATGATCGACGATGTGATCGACATCATCCGTGAGATCAAATCGGCTTGGGACCAAATTCCAAACGAGTACCACAATCTCACGGCTGCGGATATTGGAATGTAATTCGATATCCATTCTTTCTACCGAGCTCACACCTCCTAATTGCTTGGTTGCCTTATTTTTTTATTCAAATAAAATAGAAGCCATTAGTAGCCCTGATGGCTTTTTTTGTTGCTGATTTTTCCTGTTTTGTCTATCGTTTAATTTGAGTGATCTTTAAACAAATTGATCATTTTGATTTCGCATATCAAGGTTTGGCCGCAACACATCATAAAACAAAGGCAATAATCGGTAACTTATGCAAGGTTTGGCAAAGCTGCTTGTAATAGAAGACGATGAAGCGAATCGTCTTAACTTACGCAATATACTGGAATTCGTTGGAGAGAGTTGCG
>NZ_NPKW01000044.1:0-25820 GCF_002265885.1 Vibrio sp. 03_296 | reverse complement strand
GAAGAGACGAACAGGGTCAACAGGTGGACGCCCATTATCTTTACAATAAAGATGAGCGACTTCATCACGAATGAATTCAAAGTCGATAGCATTATCGATTTTGCGCACTAAATGGTCTTTAGGAACTAACTGTTCCATCGTCACCATTTCCAGTTCGTATTGTTGCGGGGTGGGTTCTTGAAGCATATCGGAGTATCCATATTTCGATACCCCTATTAGATCAAAGGTCTAGCTCGAAAGCTAGACCTTTGTCAGCAGTCTGAAGGGAGATGGCCACATCTCCCTTTTTTCTTAGGAAGGGATTGTTTACGCACTCATGATTTGGGCAAATTTGCTGTATGTGCTGACTTTGCCATTAATGTATTCAATGCCGCAGTGAATGTTCTGCTCTTTGTTTCCTACGATTTGATACTCGACAATAAACTCGCCACTGATCACTTTGATAAACAAAAAACCGTCTATGACTTTCCAAAGCCCCTGAAGGGCTTTTTCGCTGAAGAGATCTTTTTCCACCAACGTACCATTGGGTTTTAGATGCAATGTGGAAGAAAAACCGTCGACATTCACTTTTAACCAAGCGTGCTGATGTACTTCATAGCTCAGAATTTTGCGGCGAGTTTTCGCCCACTCGCGCAGCTCTTTTTCTTGCGCAGGGGTAAGAATGGGTAGGTCTTCCATCTCCAATAAGGTGTGATGTTTTTCGTACCAGAACAGTTGTAGATGGAGTAATTTCATTAAAATCAACAGAGTTTCATAAGGCAAGATCGCCACTGTGCGCTAAGCAAAATAGTAAGTCAACCAATCAGATGAAAGAGTGCAGTTTTCTACGGGGGGCAAAACTGCACGTTCCCAGTGTGGGAAAATTCGGCGCCCACTCCCTGAACGCCGAAACAGAAAAACGATATTAGGGTCTGTTGGCCTTTTGAGATGATTTTTTCCGCCGTTGGTGGTGTTGCACTAAGCGGCAAACAACCGAGGTAAATCTGCGTGGTCACAAGCTCGGTTTAAGCGTTGCTGCGCAGTATGAATGTGCGCACGCCAATCTTCGTCTTGTGCCCACATTTCTATCACCAATGGCACCACACAGTCGGTCTCTTTTAAGGTTTTAAAAATCGCATCAAAGTTCACTTCGCCATCACCAATCACTAAGTCTCGGAACTGCCCCTGCGAGTCCGGTGTCACGCGGTGTGTATCTTTGAGATGGATTTGCGTAATGTGGGGCTTACTCAGTTTCAGCTCGGTACAGACGTCGTAGTTCCAGCCCGAGATGTTGCCGACATCCGGATAAGCGGTGAAATACGGAGAGTTTACTTCACGATTAAGCACTTCAAATTTGCTGAGTGAATTCAGGTAGTCGGTATCCATGATTTCAACCGCCAGCATCACGCCTGCTCGCTCAGCCAGTTTGGCCGCCAGTTTCATCCCCTCAATAAAGCGCAGATGGGTAGCACGATTCGCCGGTTCGTAGTAAACGTCGTAACCTGCCAACTGAATCGTGCGAACGCCGAGCTTATAAGCCAATGCAATGGCTTTTTCCATGTGCAGGAACGCTTGCTCTCGGATTTTTGCATCGGCCGAGCCAAATGGGAACTTGCGGTGTGCGCTTAAACACATGGAATGCAGCGGCAGTCCGTAGCGCTCGCATTGGTGACGCAGGGCGTAGATCGTCTCGTCGTCCCAATCAAGGCGGCTGCGTCGTTCGTCTGATTCATCCACAGAAATCTCGAGAAAGTCAAAACCAAGCTCTTTGGTGACGCGGAGTTTTTCTTCCCAGCTCAATGTGTTTGGCAGCGCTTTTTCATATAAGCCGACACGATGGCGTTGTAAGTTCTGATACATACCTCCCCCTAATTCCAGTAGCGGTTGATTTGTGCTTTCAGTGCTTCTGCGGTTTGCTGCCCTTGTTCGCCTGCGAGTGCACGCCCGGCAATAAAGGTTTTTGCTTTGATGCCTTCAAACAGATAGATATCTTCAGGCACGATGCCGCCTGTAATCGAAAGCTCAAGGCCCAGTTGAGACAGCTCTCTCATTTTATTGAGGTCGGCCTCTGTCCAGCCCACGCCAGCGAGTTCAGCGTCGCGAGAACGGTGGTAAATCGCTTGAGTGATGCCTAAATCTACCCACGCTTGCGCATCTTGCATGGTCCAGTTGCCATAGATTTCGATTTGGATTTCACCATTGAATTCGTCGGCGACTTTTTTACACGCTTTAATCGTCGCAATGTGCGCCGCGGCTGAAACTGTTATCCAATCTGCGCCGGCTTCAAAGGCCATGCGAGCCAAAATTGCGCCGCCGTCAGTGGTTTTCATGTCGCAGACCAGAAGGTGATCCGGGTGGTTCTCACGCAATGTCGATACGGCGTTCATCCCTTCGGCAAACGCTAAAATGGTGCCGACTTCAATCACATCGACATAGCGGTGAACGTTGCTTGCCACGGCAATGGCATCGGTAAGATTGGTTTGATCGAGGGCGATTTGGATCATTGGTTTGGTCATGATGCTTATCCTTGAATTTTTTCACGTATCAGACGGGCTAATCCGTCATGGTTGTTATCGGTTTCGCAAACCAAGCGAGCGTTCGCACGCACTGTTTCGTCTGCATGATTCATGGCAACGCCTAATCCGGCGTAACGGAGCATGGAAATATCATTGTGGTTATCCCCCACGGCAATGACATGATTCGGGTGATAACCCAGCTCAGAAACGTATTCCGCCAGTCTTAAGCCTTTGCTGTTGCCTTTTGCTGCAAAGTCGATGCGATTCGACCATGAGCGTTCGCCGTTAAATTTTGCGCTGACCCATGGGTTCTCGAGTAAGCGTTCAACCGAGCTTGGCAGCCCTTCCACCACAAATTTCCAGACATATTCCGTGTCACGAACTTGATCGCTGAATGAGTCGATTTTGTAGATCTTCGGCTGGTGGTGTTTGGGGGCCGTTTTGGCCCACTTTTCCAGCGCTTCCATATAGTGAATAGGGTTGTAGTTGGAGTAGGTCATCGCATCGGTCACGTACATCACCATCTTGACCTGAAACTCTTTCGCCAGCGCGATGAAGGTCAGTGCGTCTTCTTTGTCGATTGAGTTGTGTTTCAATACTTGGTCATTGTGGTAGTCATAGACATAAGTGCCGTTGCAGCAGATGATCGGCGTGGTCAAGCCCAGTTCATCGTAGTACGGGCGCGCCGCTGTATGATGGCGTCCAGTAACGATCACCACGTGACACTTGTGTTTTGCCTCCATAATCGCGCTTTTTACTTCCGGATGAATGCTGTGATCATCGGTGAGCACAGTTCCGTCTAAATCTAACGCAAGCACTTTGTACATCTTGTTACCTCTGTCCGTAGTAGGCGTTTTCACCGTGCTTACGCAGGTAATGTTTGTCTGACAGTTCTGGCTGGATCTTGATGCCGCTGTTGAGCGAGCGAGTGGCGAGAGCCATGGCCGAAATCTCTTCCAGTACCACTGCGTTGTGCACCGCATCATCGGCATTGGTACCCCAAGAGAAAGGTGCATGACCTGCGACAATCACGCTTGGGACAGCCATTGGATCGATGCGACGATGACGAAACTCTTCCACAATCACTAACCCGGTGTTCTTCTCGTACTCCTGCGCAATCTCGCTTTGCGACAGTTTTCGCGTGCAGGGAATGTCGCCATAAAAATAGTCGGCGTGAGTGGTACCGAGTGCCGGAATGTCGATCCCTGCTTGTGCCCAAATCGTTGCGCTGCGTGAGTGGGTATGAACCACGCCACCAACGTCTGGAAACGCCTTGTAGATTTCGAGATGCGTCGCGGTATCGCTAGAGGGATTCAGTTTGCCCTCAATGATATTGCCATCGAGATCAACCACAACGATGTGCTCTACCCGCATTCCCTCATACTCAACGCCTGATGGCTTAATCGCGATCACGCCGCGTTCACGGTCAATCTCAGAGACATTGCCCCAAGTAAAAGTGACCAAACCGTACTTGGGCAGTTTGAGGTTGGCTTCAAGCACACGTTGTTTCAGTTCGCTATACATGATTCCTCCTTAGGCTGTCATAGCCAGAGCGTCATCTATGACGTTGAAGACATCAGTGAGGCTGCGGCAGTGGCGAAGTTTATCCAGATCAACGCCAGTATCGCTTTCTTCATCATCCAAGACCTGGGTCACTTCCATTAGCCCTTCCATGTGTTCGTCAGAAGAGCTGCCCGCGAGAGTGATCAGCACATCGACAGGTTCGTCTTCACCGTCGAAGTAGATGGGTGTTTCTAGAGTCACGAGTGCGAAAGCGGTACGATTTACGCCGTTTTCTGGACGTGCGTGTGGCAAGGCGAGGTTAGGCGCGATGCAGATGTAAGGGCCGAGCTCTTCAACGCTGCTGATGATCGCGTCATGGTAGCAAGGCTCTATCGCGCCAGAGGCAATCAGCATATCTGTACCAATCTTGATCGCGTCGCGCCAGTTAGACGCTTGCGCTTGCAACTTAATTGAGTTGTTTTCGATCAGTGATTGTTTTAATCCCATTGTTCTATCTCCAGGTTGGGTGCCAGCTTTACTGGCACCTCATTTGTTATAAGTTATTGAGTCATTAGGCTATTTGGCCGAGACGAAGTTCTTGTTGATGATGTCGAGCAGCTCATCTCCAAATGAGTTCGGGTTCAGCATGTTTTGCACCCCAAGAACAAATTTGCCTTCGCCAGGTTCCATCTCCGCAGACAAGTGCTTTGAGGAGACGATGATGTCGGTGCTGGCCAGTTTCGACTTGTAGTCAGAGACGGCGCATGAATCCATCACATGAGGAATGCCTTTTTTCTCTAGATATTTGCCGATCTTCATCTTCATCATCATTGATGAGCCTTGGCCGTTGCCACACACGGCAAGAATGCTGACTGGGCGCACACCATCACTGGCTTTGATGGCTTGTTCCACCGCTTCAATGACGTCAGGCTCTTCACTGACCATAACTGTGCCTTGGGCATCTTCTTCTGCGCGCAGCTTGCGTGATGCGAAGAACATATAAACCAGAGAGAGGCCGACCAAGACAAAGAAGAACATTTTCGATGCAGAGAGACCTTGCATGATAGGTGGGAAGACCAGTGCCCAGTCTGCCATCCCCATCCAACCGTTGAACTCGGTGCCTTGTTGGTTAAAGAGGTGGATAGCCCAAGCAGAGCCGACAACTTCGATAATGCCCATGACGAAACAGATCTTCATCACAGCTTTCCAGCCACCGAAGTGGTTGGCAAAAACACCGATGGTCGCGTTGGAGAAGAACATTGGGATAAAGCCGGGAATGATCATGATTGGCGCATCGAAGGCCAACATGGCCAACACGGCGGTAAACTGACCCACAGCGCCCCACATGAAACCAAACACCATCGCATTAGGAGAGAAGGCGTAAATAGCAGCACAGTCAATCGCCAGTACGGCATTGGGGATGACCCGTTCAGAAATACCTTTAAATGCTTCAGACAGCTCAGCAACGAACATGCGCACACCAGCCACGATGACTTGAATAGCAACCGCAAATTTCAAACCGGTTTCGAGAATGTAGATGCTCCAGTGGGTGCTGCCCGCCATGGCTTGCAGATTATCCAAACCAAAAGACAATAAAATGATGCCGAAGAAGGCGGTCATGACGATAGCGGTTGCCGCGATACTGTCGTGGAAAATGTGCAGCCATTTCGGCAGTTCTAGATGATCGACGCTGTCATTTTTGTCACCCAGTTTGGGGGCCACTTTGGTGGCGATCCAAGAGGCCACTTGTTGTTGGTGACCAATCGAGAAGCCTGCACCGCCCGTCACTTCCTCTGTAGGTTTAAACATGATGTTGGATGAAATGCCCCAGTAGAGCGCCATCAGCACTGCCGAGTAGATGATGGTTTCCCACATGCTTGCACCAAGCACAAAGTAGAACACCGCAATCAAGCCCGCTTGCTGGAACATGATGTGACCAGTCAGCATGATGGTGCGGATCCCCGTGTAGCGGCGGAACAACACTAAAAGAATGTTGATACCCAGTGCAAGCAGCACCGTGTAACCAACCCAAGAGTAGTTGTCACCCATGGCTTCCATGGTGGACATCATCGATGTGTAGGGATCGATGACGGAACCCGTTAGTCCATGAAACTCAGAAAGTTTGGAAATCACAGGTTTAAAGCCAGCGACGAGGGTGCCCGCCCCAACTTGAACCAGCATGAAACCGACGATCGTCTTGATCGAACCTTTGATGATGGTCGTGGTGTCTCTTCTTAGCAGCCAGTAGCCAATTAATGTCACTAAGCCCAGTAGCAACGGGGCTTTGGTCATGACTTGGCTGTAAAAAATATAGAAGATGTCGTATAAGAACTCCATATCTTTACCCCTTGATGGATTTGTATTTGTAATCGTTTGTAGGTCAGAGAGGATTCCTTTGTAGGGTAAGAATCTACTCAGTTATTGCTCACGAAATAAACTTTAACAATCAAAAGTAATCATGCAATGCTCATTTGTGATTATTTTGATTTTTATCAATTTCGCCGCTTAAAAAAGGCAATAAATGGTATTTTGATCACACTGTAAACATTAAATATCTTTAAATACAATGACTTAATAAAATTTGTGATGAATTCGAGATTTTATGAACACCTTGATTTGACAATCAAGAGCGTGATTAATAGAATCAAAACAAATCACAGGTAATCACCATGTAATCACTAGATAGACATTTCGGTGAATTTGAATTGAATAAGGTGATAGTTATGAATGAAGTGCAAAGGCACAACGGCATTCTCTCTCTGCTTGAAGAAAATCAGACGATTAACGTTGCGCACATCATTGAACGTTTTAATGTGTCGCCAGCAACGGCGCGACGCGACATTTCGAAGTTAGATGAGCTAGGCAAGTTACGCAAAGTGCGTAATGGCGCAGAGCGTGTTGAAGCGAAAAAGAGAAAGTGGTCACCACTGAACATCAATAGCACTGAGCATTATGAAGAAAAGTCGCTCATTGCCATGCAAGCGGCGGAGCTCTGCCAACCGGGCGATAGTGTGGTGATCAACTGCGGTTCGACGGCATTCCTGCTCGGGCAAAGGCTCTGTGGTCAGGATGTGCAAATTGTGACGAACTACTTTCCTTTGGCCAGCTATTTAATCAACGAAGATCATGACGACGTGATCATCATTGGTGGCCAATACAATCGCTCGCAAAACATCTTTCTTAATCCCGCGCCGAACTCGTTAGGCGGTTATGCGGGCAACTGGATGTTTACGTCTGGTAAAGGCCTGACGGAAGCGGGGCTATACAAAGCCGATATGCTGACCGCGGTCGCAGAGCAACAAATGCTTGAGCAAATCGACAAGTTAGTGGTGGTGGTCGATAGCTCGAAAGTGGGGCAGCGCACAGGCATGCTTTTCTGCCCAGCGGAGAAAATTGACATTTTGATCACCGGTAAAAGCGCGAATCCCGATGTCATCAAAGCGATAGAAGCAAAAGGGACGAAGGTCATTTTGGTGTAACGCGACCTCGTTTCTTTCTCAAATCACGAACACAATTCTGCTCAGTGCCTTAATCACCCTTTAAGGCGCTTGGCTCCCTACATCCTAAATTTAATAAAAGTTGTGAAACAAGAAGGTGTTGCTATGAGTAAAGTAAATGAAATTACACGCGAGTCATGGATCCTAAGTACCTTTCCTGAATGGGGAACTTGGCTGAACGAAGAGATCGAAAACACAGTAGTAGAGCCGAATACATTCTCCATGTGGTGGTTGGGTTGTACTGGTATCTGGTTGAAAAGTGAGGGTAACACTAATATTTCCATCGATTTTTGGTGTGGAACGGGCAAAAAAACGCAAAAGAACGCCTTTATGAAAAACCAGCACCAAATGATGCGCATGGGAGGCGTGGAAGCACTGCAACCGAACTTACGTACAGCAATCTTCCCGCTTGATCCCTTTGCGATTAAAGAGATTGATGCCGTGTTGGCATCTCATGATCATGGTGATCATATTGACGTCAATGTCGCGGCGGCGGTGCTGCAAAACTGTGGTGAACACGTGAAGTTTATCGGCCCGCAAGCGTGCGTCGATCTTTGGATGGGATGGGGGGTGCCAGAAGAGCGTTGCATCGTGGCCAAAGTTGGCGATGTGCTTGAAGTGGGCGATATGAAAATTCGTATCCTCGATTCGTTTGACCGCACAGCACTTGTGACCCTTCCTGAAGGCGTATCTTCTTACGATAAAGAGATCTTAGATGGAATGGACAAACGTGCGGTGAACTACCTGATTGAAACCAGCGGTGGCTCCGTTTACCACTCGGGTGACTCTCATTACTCCAACTACTACGCAGCGCACGGCAATGAATACCAAATCGATGTGGCTTTATTGTCTTTTGGTGAAAACCCACGTGGTGTGACCGACAAAATGACCTCATCCGACATTCTACGTGCAGCGGAGTCGTTAGATTGTGAAGTCGTGGTGCCATTCCATCACGATATTTGGGCAAACTTCCAGAACGATCCGCGTGAGATTGAAGTGCTATGGAACATGAAAAAAGACCGCTTACAATACAAGTTTGCGCCGTTTTTCTGGCAAGTCGGTGGCAAGTACACCTTCCCAACCGATAAAGGCCGTATGCATTACCAACACTTCCGTGGCTTCAGTGACATCTTTAAAAATGAACCTGAACTGCCTTACAAAGCGTTCCTCTAAGCAATACAAACAAAGGGAGATGGCCACATCTCCCTTTTCGTTCACTCACACATGCAAAGCCGTGTAATCTGTATAACCTCGTTCATTGCCGCCAAATAGGGTTGTTCCATCCAGTTCTGCCAGAGGTTGTTGATGCTTTAAGCGTGCCACCAAATCTGGGTTAGAGACAAATGGGCGGCCAAACGCCACTAAATCTGCATAGCCTTTCTCAAGTACCTCATCGGCTCTCACTTGAGTGTAACTGCCCGCAACAATAATGGTGTTGGTGAAGTATTCACGCAATTCGATGCGGAAACTCTCTGGAATCACGGGCGCGTCGTCCCAATCCGCTTCAGACAGATGCAAGTACGCAATATCACGAGCTTGAAGTTGTTTCGATGCATCGAGGATGGTTGGCACAATGTCTGGGCAGTTCATGTCCTTGAAAGTGATGAATGGCGCGAGTCGTACTCCTACTTTGTTGGCACCTATGGCTTTACTCGCCGCATCGACCACTTCTAACAAAAAGCGAAGTCGATTTTCTCGAGTACCGCCGTAGTTGTCGGTTCTGTGGTTTGAATTGGTACGTAGGAACTGGTCAATCAGGTAACCATTGCCGCCGTGGATTTCGATGCCATCGAAGCCTGCTTCCATCGCCCGTTTCGCTGCATAGGCAAAATCACTCACAACACGGTCAATATCCGCTTGAGTCATGGCTCGTGGCTCTACACAATCGACCATATTGCCGTTGCCTTGCTCATCGGCGATCCACACTTTAGTCTCTACCGGAGCAAGCGCAGATGGTGCGATGGGCTGTTCACCTTTTTGGAAAACTGGGTGCGATACTCGGCCCACATGCCAAAGCTGGCAGAACATGGCGGCGCCTTGTGATTTCACCGCTTGAGTGACTAACTTCCAACCGGCCACTTGTTCATCGGTATAAACGCCGGGTGTGAAGGAGTAGCCTTGTGAATCATCGGAAATCTGGGTGGCTTCAGAGATGATCAAGCCTGCGGTAGCGCGCTGCTTGTAGTAAGTCGCCATCATTTGGTTTGGAATGTTTCCCGGTTGACTAGTGCGAGCTCGGGTCATTGGCGCCATCACCACACGGTTTTGTAGATCCAGTTGTTTTAGCTGTGTTGGTTCAAACAGTTTGCTCATGATCGATTCCTTACTTAAGTAGTGGTACTTGGGTTTTGTTGCTTACTGATTCCATCCAATCTTTCACGGTGTTGTCCCATTCGATTTCTGTGGCACTGAAGAACCCGCGCAAAATAGAAAACAGGATCGCTTCGTCTACCAAAGTCACGTGCTGGTAGGAATCGAGATCCAACACGTTTTTCGCACGCTCGATGAGCGCTTCTACCTCTTTGGCAATGTTTGGTGTGTCTTGCAAAAGTGCATCAAAATTGAGTGCATCCGTTTCCTTTTTTGTGCGCCAAGCTTGTTGTGCAGACTGAGTGGCAAACTCTGGCAAATCCATGTTTGACCAACGTGGGTAACCCACTTTTTGCAGTGGAAGAAACGCGCTTCGCTGCCAATCCAGCACCGATTCAGACGGTTGATGGCTTTCTGAAGATTGAGCGAGCTCGATAAAGTAAGCGATGATGTCTAAGCTTTCCGCGAGGGCTTGGCCGTCATTTTTAAGTAATAGCGGCACTTGTTTGGCCCCAATCAGATCGTTGGTGGTTGTGTCATCGTCGTAAGCGAGGTTTATGATCTCAAGTGGGATATTCAGCATGCCTGCAACATAGCGGACGCGAGCACTGAATGGGCAATGTTCGTAAATGTAGAGTTTCATAGTGTTTTCCTAGTGATTTAATTGGGTAGCCCCGCTTGTTCGGAAAGCGTTAAGTCAGGACTACCAGTAGGGATGAAATTAGTTGTTGAAGCTTGGTGCTAAGTCGATTTGTTTGTTTTCTTTGCGGTTTGCCTTGGCGATGAATAGCAAACCAATCAGCGGAACAATGATGGCTGCGTAAGGGATCATGCCTGCGCCCATTTGGCTATCGAGCACCATGCCTCCTAAGAAACCGCCAAAGGCATTGGCTAAGTTGAACGCGGAGATGTTTGCTGTCGCTGCTAATTCCTGGCCTTCACCACCGTGGTTCATTACTCGGAGTTGCATTGCTGGTACGTTAGCGAATGACGCAATACCAAATACAAAGGCGGTGGCAATGAACAGCACTTTGCTGTCGACAGTGATTCCGACCAGCACCAGTGACACAATCATCGCGCTAGCCCAGAACATAGACGCTTTTTGTAGGTTTTTATCCGATGAACGACCACCCATGGTGTTCCCAATAATTAGACCGACGCCAACAATCACCAAAATCCAAGTCACGGCACTTTCACTAAAGCCAGTGATGTGCATGGCGATAGGGGCGATGTAGCCATACAAAGTCATGAACCCCGACCAAGCAAATACGGTGATCGCAAGGCTGATAAGTAGCATTGGGTTTTTGAACGCAGCCAATTGTGCTTTGACATCTTTTGCTTCGCCATGACCAGTCGATTTGATCACTGAAGTGATGAAGAATAGAGCCACTAAACCAAAAGCGGCAACGATTAAGAAAGTGGTGTGCCAGCCGAATTGCAAGCCAATCCAAGTACCGCCAGGAACACCTAAAACGTTAGCCAGTGTTAAGCCAGCGAACATTTGTCCGACCGCACGGCCTGCCATTTTTTCTGAAACCAAATTGGTCGCGACCACGGCTCCGATGCCGTAGAAAGGACCTTGAACCAAGCCCGTGATCACTCGGCTCACCATCAACACAAAGTAGTTCGGTGCGAAAGCGGACAATACGTTGCCGAGAATAAACAGCACCATTAGCCCAGCCAGTACGGCTTTCTTGTTAAAGCGTGCTAAGTAAATCGTAAGTAGCGGACCGCCAAACACAATGGCAAGTGCGTAGGCACTGATTAGGTAACCGGCTTGTCCTTCCGTGATGGACAATGAGTTGGCGACTTGAGGAAGGATTCCTGCAATAACAAATTCTGCGGTACCGATAGCAAAAGCGGCAAGCGTTAAGATCCATACCTGCAGCGGCATTTTTTCTTTATTCATGGGGGAGTCTCTTTTTTTATTTCGTTTGAACCCATTGGTGCCATGTCTTTTTCTTGTTCTGGCACCTTGTTTTTATTTGCTGTTAACCAAACGTGTGTTGTTAGCCAAGCAGTGCGCCACCATCGACATCAATCACGGCGCCGGTCATGTAGCTGTTTTCAATCAGAAGTAGGTAAGCTTTTGCAACGTCACTGGTTTCGCCAACTTTGCCCACTGGCAAGCTATTTTGTGTGCGTTGATACATGGCATTTCTGTCGTCTTCGCTCATGCCTTGATACGCCTCAGTTTTGGTCAAACCTGGGCTGACCGCATTCACTCTGATCGGAGATAATTCTTTCGCCAGTACTTTCGTGGTTGCTTCAATGGCTGCGTTAATCGCGGTTTTTACGTAGGTGTTAGCAACAACTTTGCGCGACAACATGCCGGAAGTTAGCGTGATTGAGCCGCCTTTCTTGATGTAGCGCGCGCCATGTTTCGCCGCGTTGATGGCACCCCAAAACTTGGTATCAAACGCGTATTTTGCTTGGGAAACTTCGACGTCCGTTACTTGGCCTGCCGGAGCATAAGAGCCTGCTGTGACGATCAGATGGTCAAAAGCACCAATGGTTTCGAAGTAGTGGTAAACCGACTTTTCATCGCTGATGTCTAGCCCGGTTTTACGGCTTGCTACGTGGACAACCGCATTGTCGCTCGCAAGTTGTTGGCTAAGTTCAGCACCAATACCTGATGTGCCACCGAGTACGACGTAGACAGTTTTTTCTGTTTTCATGATTTGTTTCTCCAATCTCGTTTCGATGGGGTCAGTATATTGACTGGAATAAATTTTATAATTGGTTAAGATTTGAATTAATTATTCAGCTCAGGTGAATAATGAGATTTGAGGAGGGAATGTGGATAAGTTTTCCGATATGACGTTGTTTGTCAGCATAGTGAAGAACCAAGGGCTGGCGGCGGCTGGCAGAGAGCTCGGCTTATCACCGGCAACCGTAACGGCAAGATTGCAGTCGCTGGAAGATCGTTATGGGGTAAAACTGCTCAATCGCAGTACAAGGCATATCTCACTGACGGACTCTGGCGCGATGTACCATCAGGCATGTTTGGAAATCATCGACAGCGTTAAAGAGACGGAAAACTTACTCCAAACTGGCACCAAAGAAGTGCGCGGCACACTAAAAATCTCGGCTCCTCGTGATATTGGCAAGCAATACATTTCGCCAATACTGTCGGAATTTAGTCAGCTCTATCCCGATGTGATCCCTTATCTGTATTTGAACGATAACTTGTCCAACTTGGCAGAGTCTGGTTTGGATATTGTTATCCGATATGGGGAGCTGGCCGACAGTAACCTTATCTCTCGCAAACTGGCGTCCAGTCGCCGAGTGCTGTGTGCTTCTCCTCAGTATTTGGCAAAGAAAGGCACGCCGATCACGCCACAAGATCTCGCTCAGCACGATTGTCTAGCCATGGTGCGCAGCAACGAAGAGATGAAAACCTGGCACTTTCAAGATGAAGATCAGCACAACGTTATTACTGTGGTGCCGAAGCGTTTTTCTGATGATGGCGAAGTGATTCGTCAATGGGCGCTGGATGGCGCAGGCATTGCGTTGAAATCGATTCTCGATGTGCAAGAGGACATCAAACAGCAGCGTTTAGTGACGGTGCTTAATGGCTATATGAAAAACTTCAACGCTTCCACCTCATCTGCTGGGGCGGACTTGAACGTGATTTATCTGAGCCGCCAGTATCAACCCAAGCGACTTCGATTGTTTATTGATTTCTTGCTAGCGCAGTTTCAAGCGCGATTTCCCGCCTCGTGACGCTGGGCACTGCGTTGTTGAAACAAACGATAAATGGTGAACAGGTTGGTGACGATAAAGGTGCTTTCAACCAAAGAGCCACCAATCGAGCCCAGCCAAAGGTTGTGGCTCACCCAACAAAATGAGTTGAATAGAATCAGGCTGCGCAGGGCGATGCCTTGTTGTTTGCCCAGCAAAGCTGGCAAACCCGTCCACTTGAAAGAAAATGGAGTCACCCTGACTAAGGGGAAGACAATCCGAATGGCAAGGGCGTCACTGGCTAACGGTGGGGTTTGAAGGAAGCCATAGGAAGTTAGATGTACACAACTAACCGTAACCTGTTTCGGCGGTATTGGTGGGTAAGCGTCCAACATAGCGCAAAGCCCGATACTTAGTCAGACCAATACTGTGATTGAGGGTGGGATATCTAACAGGGAGTCAGTGCAATAACTGGGGAAGCCTGACACCACATCCGGTCAAACGCCGGAGGCRTCCATCAAGAGGTGACTCAAGATGTACGTTGGTGCGAGGTGGCAGATGAACCCGTAGTAGTGATTAAGGCTAGGCCGATGAAAGCCAGTAATGGTGTGGAGGACAAAACCAAGCCGACCTTTGCCAATATGTGTAAAGGAGCGAGCCATTGCCAAAAGCATGGAAAGCTGCGAAGGGGGGAAGCATACTTTAAGACTTTGATRAGTAGTTAGAATTTATCATTGATACACAAGCCGTCTGATCAACGGGACAAGTCGAATTGGKGCACTAGGAATAGTGAATTCTGGTGAGACAGGTCGTATAAGGGAAGTAATTGCAACTAAGTTTGGTAGATTGCCGTTGAGCTAGAACGCCAAATCCTGCAATGAAAGTTACCAACAGTGATGAAAACAAACTGTCCCCACAAAGCGGACAACATTAGATTCTCAGATTAATGTTGTGCCACCAATCATGGTGATATGGAGTATGCATGAGCCGTATACGAGGCCCGTACGTACGGTTCTGTGAGAGGGATGAGGCGGTAACGCCTCACCCTACTCAATTTTTATTCCCCATAGAGCGTGGCCATTATACGCCGTTGTCCACCATGATCTCGATGCTCGCCTAAGTAGATCCCCTGCCAAGTGCCTAACGCTAAACGCCCCTGAGAGATTGGAATAGTGAGATGGCATCCTAATGTCGAGGCTTTTATGTGGGCGGGCATATCATCATCGCCTTCATAATCATGCTGATAGTAAGGTGCCCTTTCAGGAATAAAGCGATTAAAGTGTTGCTCCATATCATGTCGAACGGTGGGGTCTGCGTTCTCATTGATGGTCAAACTGGCTGAGGTATGTTGGATAAAAAGATGTAACAAACCAACGGACAATTTTGATAATTCTGGTAATTGTTGTTCAATTTCATCAGTGATCAGATGAAAGCCACGCTTTCGGGCGGGTAGGGTTAAACACTTCTGATACCACATATCTCATTCCTTATAATCTATTTGGCAAATGGATAATTCAACGCTATCTTTGGTTGCAGCGTATTAGAGAGACAACACACTATAGTGAGCCATCATGCTAAGTGGCTTGCTCAAAACAGAAACGGTTTACGTGACTTAACTCAAAGAGCGCGCAGCACGAGTGCGTCATAATTGCACTCTGAAAAAAAATTACAAACTTAAGGTTGTCTTGCACGAGAGTGCAGTCGACAATCACAATTATTTTTTGCTAAATCGGGGATTCCACCAGTTTTCGCTAGACTGTATGGAATGGAACCTACTGTAACATCGGGATAAATACCATGTTGAAAACTATTAATCCAACGCAAACACAAGCTTGGAACGCGCTGACAGCGCATTTTGAATCTGCACAAGATATGGATCTGAAAGATCTTTTCGCTCAAGACGCAGCGCGTTTTGATAAGTTCTCAGCACGTTTTGGCAGTGATATTCTTGTCGATTACTCAAAGAACCTTATCAACGACGAAACGTTAAAACACCTATTCGCACTAGCGAAAGAAACGGAACTAAGTGCTGCTATTAAAGCAATGTTCAGTGGTGAAGCGATCAACCAAACGGAAGGTCGCGCGGTGCTGCATACGGCGCTACGTAATCGCTCAAACCAGCCAGTCCTGGTTGATGGTGAAGACGTTATGCCAGCGGTAAACGCAGTGCTAGAGAAAATTAAATCATTTACTGAGCGTGTTATTGGCGGTGAATGGAAAGGTTATACAGGTAAAGCGATCACAGATATCGTCAACATCGGCATTGGCGGTTCAGACCTAGGTCCTTACATGGTGACGGAAGCGCTTGCACCATACAAAAACCACCTAAACTTACACTTCGTATCTAACGTTGATGGTACTCACATCGTTGAAACACTGAAGAAAGTCGATCCTGAGACAACACTCTTCTTGATCGCGTCTAAGACGTTCACGACGCAAGAAACCATGACAAACGCTCATACTGCGCGTGATTGGTTCCTAGCTACGGCTGGCGATCAAGCACACGTTGCTAAGCACTTTGCGGCACTTTCTACTAATGCTCCAGCGGTATCTGAGTTCGGTATTGATACTGACAACATGTTTGAGTTCTGGGATTGGGTTGGTGGTCGTTACTCTCTATGGTCAGCCATCGGTCTTTCAATTGCACTTGCTGTCGGTTACGACAACTTTGTTGAGCTTCTAGAGGGTGCTCACGAGATGGACAACCATTTCGTCTCTACAGAGCTAGAAAGCAACATTCCTGTGATTCTTGCTCTGATTGGTATTTGGTACAACAACTTCCATGGCGCTGAGTCAGAAGCCATTCTACCTTACGACCAGTACATGCACCGCTTCGCCGCGTACTTCCAGCAAGGTAACATGGAGTCGAACGGTAAATACGTTGACCGCAATGGCAACCCAGTGACTTACCAAACCGGTCCAATCATCTGGGGTGAGCCTGGTACTAACGGTCAGCACGCGTTTTACCAACTGATTCACCAAGGCACCAAGTTGATTCCTTGTGACTTCATTGCACCGGCTGTGAGCCACAACCCAGCTGGTGACCACCACCAGAAACTGATGTCGAACTTCTTTGCACAAACAGAAGCATTGGCATTTGGTAAAGATGAAGAAACCGTCAAAGCGGAATTGGTTAAAGCCGGTAAAAATGCAGAAGAAGTGGCGGCGATTGCCCCATTCAAGGTATTTGAAGGTAACCGTCCAACCAACTCTATCTTGGTTAAGCAAATCACGCCTCGCACACTGGGTAACCTGATCGCCATGTACGAGCACAAAATCTTTGTTCAAGGCGTGATTTGGAACATCTTCAGCTTTGACCAATGGGGTGTGGAGCTAGGTAAGCAACTGGCAAACCAAATCCTGCCTGAACTTGCTGATGGTTCTGAAATCAGCTCACACGACAGTTCAACTAATGGTCTTATCAACGCATTTAAAGCGTTCAAAGCGTAATGTGCGAATAGAAAAACAAAGGTCAGCGTTTGCTGACCTTTTTTATGTTCGTAATAGCGAAACAAAAAAGGTTGGACCAAGCCAACCTTTCATTTATTGATTATTCGAAACAGATTTCGATGAAAGCGTTACCCCACTGAGAGGAAAACGGCATGATGATGATCGAGCCTTCGCACTTGTGGCGAATCGTGTGTCCTTTGCCTGAGACCACAACGGGTGTCGCCATATCAAAATCAAAGCCACTTTCAGCGAGAATACGTTTTGCTCCACCAGTAACCATATTGGTGATTTCACCCACCATATCGGTTACTTCTTCATTCAATCCATTTGGTCGCTCACCCAGCATGTTCTGCATGATTTCGAGCGCAAGCCCTTCATCAAAGGTAATTGACATCGAGCCGCGTGTTTGCGCCCCGACCATACCAATAAGGCCAGAAACATCACCACGGGCAATCTCATCTTTTTTGATTCGTGGTTTCTGAGGCTTCAATTCCAGTGAAGCCATCGTTTTTAGAACATTCATTAGAGATGCTAAAAACGGGTTTACAAATTCAGCGCGCATAACGTTCTTCTATATCTTTATTCTTTCACTCTGAGAGACAAGTTTTACAGGTACCGTGAGTTTCGATCACTTGATTGGTCAATTTAAAGCCGTATTTCTCAGCATTATTAGCCAACAAGGATATCAGTGTATCATCCTGAAGTTCAACGACATCCCCACATTTATCACAAATAAGTAATTGGAAAAAATGTTGGTTCGCGTTGCAAGAGCAGCAGGAGATAAAACTGTTGGTCGATTCAACCCGATGAATAAAGCCCTGCTCCATTAAAAATTCCAAAGCGCGATAGACGGTAGGAGGTTTGGCTTGAGGTTCGCTCTCCTTGAGCTGCTCCAGTAATTCATAAGCGCTGGAGGCTCTTGAGTTTGAACAAATGAGTTCAAAAACTCGCTTACGTTGCGGAGTCAGTCGGACTCCTCGTGCCGAACATATGCCTTCTATTTGCTCAACTAGTGTCTGGTCCAAAGCTTTCACCATAATGATTGGACTTTCTTAATAATAAACTATTTCTATACGAAGATCGTTGAGAAACCGATAAAAATCCAAATAAGCTTTTATCTTTGTCACAAACGGTCAGTGTTCGCCCAACAATAAAACGAAACCTGACTCAGGTAAAGCGAGTGTAGCGCATCCCGACATGAACCATTACAATATCGGACCAAAATTTTGATATGAAGCCAACCCGAATAATTAACCGTGCAAAATATCAGCACTTTGCGCCGTTACTTATGCGGATTGCTTCGGCTCCTTTGTTGTTAAGGTAAATACTTATGACTCACTCTTGTCGTCTTTCTGTCGCTCCTATGCTTGATTGGACCGATCGCCATTGTCGTTACTTTCATCGCTTGATGACGAAAGAAACCTTGCTCTATACCGAAATGATTACGACTGGAGCGATTATTCATGGGAAAGGGGACTTTCTTGCTTATAACCAAGAAGAGCATCCTGTCGCGTTGCAGTTGGGCGGTTCAAACCCTCAAGATCTCGCCATTTGTGCCAAGTTGGCAGCAGAGCGAGGCTACGACGAAGTGAACCTGAATGTCGGTTGCCCGTCAGATCGCGTCCAGAATGGACGTTTTGGTGCTTGTCTTATGGCTGAGCCTCAATTGGTTGCGGATTGTGTCGCTGCAATGAAAGAGGTCGTGGATATTCCGGTGACGGTGAAAACCCGTATTGGTATCGATGACCAAGACTCTTACGAGTTTCTCACTGACTTTGTCTCCATGGTTTCTGAAAAAGGTGGCTGCGAACAGTTTACTATCCATGCGCGTAAAGCATGGCTGAGTGGCCTAAGCCCGAAAGAAAACCGTGAGATCCCACCATTGGATTACCCACGAGCTTACCAACTGAAGAAAGACTTCTCGCATTTGACAATTGCAATTAACGGTGGCGTGAAATCCTTAGAAGAAGCGAAAGAACACCTACAGCATCTAGATGGCGTGATGATCGGTCGTGAAGCGTATCAAAGTCCTTACTTACTCGCGTCAGTGGACCAAGAGTTGTTTGGCAGCCAATCGCCAATTAAGAAGCGACGTCAGATCGTGGAAGAAATGTATCCTTACATCGAGCAGCAGCTTACCAATGGTGCTTACCTTGGTCATATGACTCGTCACATGCTAGGGCTATTCCAAAACATGCCAGGTGCACGTCAATGGCGTCGTCATATCAGTGAGAATGCTCACAAGCCAGGCTCTGGTATTGAAGTGTTACAGCAGGCTTTAGCCAAAATACCGCAAGAACTGGATGTGTAAATTTCACCACTAGGTGGTAAAAATTACCAATTCACTCTTTATCTTGAAGCCCTTAGCTTTTATGTTTAAGGGCTTTTCCTTTATTTTTTATATGGTTACTTAATTTTTAAAAGTTGGTACAGATTCTGCTCCTTACAAGAAAACAAAGGAGATAGATGATGTTAGAGCTGATTTTTGTTTTGGTTTTCGCAGCAACCTTGTTGGTGACGGGGATTACAATGATGACGGTGTTTGCTGCAACAGGTATTGCGCTGGTGGTGATGATTTTGCTCGGTATGCTTGGGTTTGTTTTGAAGTTATTGCCTTGGTTAATTGTTATCGCCGTGGCTATCTGGTTTTTTAAGCATGTGGTCGCGCAGCCCAGATACAAATCGTAATTGGAGCGGATTTTGTTGAGTGTGTGAGCTGAGATTGTGATAGGATCACCGCTCAGCTCATCCAAGGTTAACTCAGTAAAATCGGAGTATTACTCTCATGCGTAATAAAATCGCTACCATTTGTGCACTATTGGCACCATTAGGCCTGTTTTCTGCGACCTGCCAAGCCAGTGTGGAAACCACGGTAGGCGCCGAATTTTGGAATGTGAAAACGAAAGTCAATGAAGTTGACCGTGATCGTGCCGCCACTGGGACCTATTACGCATCGATTGAGCATGAAGTAAAATATTTGCCAGACATGCGTGTGCGTTACACTTCGGTTGATGCCGATTACATGGCATTCGATAAGCTGGATCTAACGCTTTACTTTAATTTGCTTGAGCACGATTTGATGCACTTTGATGCGGGTATCACCTTCAGCGATTTGAGCAACACCAAGTATCTCAATGTTGCGGACTTAGCCGCAGGCGAGTCTTCGTTTGATGAGATGATTTGGGCTTGGTATGGCTACGGTGAAATTAACGTACCAAAAACCAATTTTGATGTGATTGGTGAGATGAACTTTGGTAACAACAAAGGCATCAAGAGCACAGATTTGATGGCAGGCATGCAGTATCGATTGCCTTTTGAGGGGTCGGAAGTGGCTTTACGTGCGGGTTACCGCGTGATTGACTTGGAAGCCGATGCTTTCGCTTCCTCTTTAGGTAAATCATTTATCTTCGCCCATGGCTGGTTTTTAGGCGCGCAATATCGCTTTTAATCACCAATGAGAATTTGAAAAGGCCGCTAAGTTATAAGCGGCCTTTTTTTATATCTCTTATCTATAAAACTCGGCAAATAATTCGCATTGGTGGCAAATTCGTCCATGCTTATTGATGTCATCATCAAAAGTCAGACAGGGACCGTGTATGACCATTACCGAGTTAAGAAACTTATATCGAGAGAAGCAGTTGGTTGAGGCGATCATTGAACCTTCAATACAGGAGGGGGCGTGGGTGGTGGAGTTTCGCCATGCGAGAGGTGGCTTTGTTTTGCTGACAGACAGCCATGGCGAAGAGTGCCAGTATCAAGATCTTGATGAAGCGTCCAAATCCGCAATGGCGGTCGGCTTTCAACAAGTCAGAGTGGAAACCCGCTGATCTCTCAGGCTTTGCTTACTTCCAAAAAGTTATAAAACATTCACTTCTATTCTTTCTTGTTATTAAAAAGAGTGGTTAATCTATCGTCACGCAATGAATAGGGATGTCGTGACTATGTCTTCTCAAAAGAAAGTGTCATCAGGAAACACTACTCCATCAGGATTGGCTGGCTTAGCTAGCCCACTCAACGATCAACAAATTAATCTATTACAGCAGATTTCAGATTTATCACCGCAGCAATTGGCTTGGGTGAGTGGCTACTTTTGGGGATTGTCGCAAAGTGCCGCGCCATCCGCTGTCACGCCTATCGCTCAAGCGGTTTCGGCTGTGGCTGCTAAACCCGCAGGAAAACTGACGATTATCTTTGCTTCTCAAACCGGCAACGCCAAAGGGGTTGCTGAAGCGCTGGAACAAGAGGCCAAAGCAGAAGGTATTGCTGTTCAGTTATTTGACGCGAGCGATTACAAAGGTAAAAACTTAGCCAATGAAACTCATGTCATTATTGTCGCGTCCACCAATGGTGAAGGTGAAGCGCCAGATAATGCCATCGAATTGCATGAGTTCTTGCAATCGAAGAAAGCACCGAAGTTGCCAAACCTACAATACGGTGTGATTGGTTTAGGTGACTCAAGTTACGAGTTTTTCTGTCAGACGGGCAAAGATTTCGATGCCTATCTTACCAAGCTGGGTGCGACGCCATTCATCGAGCGTGTCGATTGTGATGTTGATTATGATGCATCGGCAGCACAGTGGCGTAAACAGGCGCTAGAAAAAGTAAAGGATGCGTTGTCTGCGGGAGTTGAAGCTGACGTGGTTCAATTGCCAGTCGCGCAATTGGCAGCAGGACATGCTCTCTATACTAAGCAAAACCCTTATGCTGCGACGCTACTGACCAGCCAAAAAATCACAGGCCGAGATTCTGGTAAAGACGTTCGTCATGTAGAAATCGATCTCGCTGGCTCAGGCATCACTTATCAGCCGGGAGATGCCTTAGGGGTGTGGTTTGAGAACAGTGGTGAGTTAGCCAATCAAGTGCTAGCCAAAGTGGGATTATCTGGAGTAGAAAGCATTGATGTGGACGGTGAAAGTCTCTCTATTCACAGTGCTTTGGTGAGTAAGTTTGAAATTACCTCTTCTAATCCTCAACAAGTGGAAAAGTTTGCCCTGCTTTCCGGTAGCAAAAAGCTGCTAAAACTGGTGGAAGAGAAAGACAAGCTGCGCGAGTACGCAGGTAATACGCAGCTTGTGGATCTGTTAGCGGAAAAGCAAACCAAACTTACGGCAGAGGAGTTGGTGGGACTACTGCGTCGCCTTACTCCAAGGCTGTACTCCATTGCCTCGAGCCAAACGGAAGTGGATGAAGAAGTCCATCTTACAGTAGGGCTAGTAGAGTATGAGTTCAAAGGCGAACAACGCTTTGGTGGAGCCTCCAGTTATTTAGCCCAACGTCTAGAAGAAGGTGAGCAAGTAAACATCTTTGTAGAGAACAACAATAACTTCAAGTTGCCAGCAGACGATAATGTCCCAGTCATCATGGTTGGACCTGGTACGGGTATTGCGCCTTTCCGCAGTTTCATCCAAGAGCGTGATAACCGCGGTGCTGAAGGCAAAAACTGGTTGTTCTTTGGTGATCGTACCTTTACACAAGATTTCCTCTACCAGGTTGAGTGGCAGAAGTATCTGAAATCTGGCCTGCTGACGAAACTCGATGTCGCTTTTAGTCGTGACCAAGCAGAGAAAGTCTATGTACAGCAACGCATCTTAGAAAATGCAGCGCAAGTATGGCAGTGGATTCAAGAAGGCGCCTATCTCTATGTCTGTGGCGATGCGAACCGAATGGCAAAAGATGTTCATCAGGCATTCGTCGCTGTGGCAGAACAAGAAGGTAAGATGTCACGCGATGACGCAGAAGAATTTATTAACGACTTACGTAAAGCAAAACGTTATCAAAGGGATGTGTACTAATGACTTTTTCTATTGAAAATAATAAGCAGGTTGTATTAGGCGAAGAATTAGGAAAGTTGTCTGATAACGAACGTCTTAAAACGCAGAGTAACTTCCTACGTGGCACGATAGAGCAGGATCTACAAGACCGAATCACAGGCGGATTTACCGCGGATAACTTCCAGTTGATTCGCTTCCACGGTATGTATCAGCAGGATGACCGTGATATTCGTAACGAGCGCGCAAAACAGAAACTTGAGCCTCTACATAACGTGATGCTACGTGCACGTATGCCGGGTGGTATCATTACGCCCAAACAATGGTTAGCGATTGACAAGTTTGCTACCGAGCACTCGCTTTATGGCAGTATTCGTCTGACCACGCGTCAAACGTTCCAGTTTCACGGTGTACTTAAGCCAAATATCAAGCTAATGCATCAGACACTAAATAGTATTGGTATTGATTCGATTGCGACGGCGGGTGATGTTAACCGCAATGTGTTGTGTACAACCAACCCGGTTGAATCAGAACTTCATCAAGAAGCCTACGAGTGGGCGAAAAAAATCAGTGAGCATTTGCTGCCTAAAACCAAAGCGTATGCAGAGATTTGGTTAGATGGTGAAAAAGTGGAAACCACGGAAGATGATGAGCCGATCCTAGGTAAAACCTACTTACCGCGTAAGTTTAAAACGACCGTCGTGATCCCTCCACAAAATGATGTGGACGTTCATGCCAATGATCTTAACTTTGTCGCGATTGCTGAAAATGGCAAACTGATTGGTTTTAACGTGCTGGTGGGTGGTGGTCTTGCTATGACCCATGGCGACACTTCAACTTATCCTCGTCGAGCGGATGATTTTGGTTTTATTCCTCTAGAGAAAACACTGGATGTGGCTGCAGCTGTCGTCACGACGCAACGTGATTGGGGAAATCGCTCGAATCGTAAAAATGCCAAAACCAAGTACACCTTAGATCGCGTAGGTACGGATGTCTTTAAAGCAGAAGTCGAAAAGCGTGCTGGGATTAAGTTTGAGGTTAGCCGCCCTTATGAGTTCACCGAGCGCGGCGATCGCATTGGCTGGGTTGAAGGGATTGATGGTAAGCACCATCTCACCCTATTTATTGAGAATGGTCGTCTACTCGATTATCCCGGCAAACCCCTGAAAACAGGTGTGGCAGAAATCGCTAAAATTCATAAAGGTGATTTCCGTATGACCGCTAACCAAAACTTAATTGTAGCTGGTGTCTCTAAGAGCAACAAAGCCAAAATAGAGAAGTTGGCGCGCGAGCACGGTTTGATGGATGACGGCGTTAGCGAGCAGCGCAAGAACTCGATGGCGTGTGTGGCATTCCCTACCTGTCCGCTAGCAATGGCGGAAGCAGAGCGCTTCCTACCTAAGTTTGTTACTGATGTGGAAGGCATTCTGGACAAGCATGGCCTAGATAAAGAAGACAACATCATTTTGCGAGTCACGGGCTGTCCGAATGGTTGTGGCCGTGCAATGTTGGCGGAAATCGGCTTAGTTGGTAAAGCGCCAGGTCGTTACAATCTCCATCTTGGTGGCAACCGTGGTGGTACACGAGTGCCGAAGATGTATAAAGAGAACATCACCGACACGCAAATATTAGATGAAATTGATGCGCTTGTTGGCCGTTGGGCGAAAGAGCGTTTGGATGGCGAATGCTTTGGTGATTTCACTATACGTGCTGGCATTGTTGAAGAGGTCATCATTTCTAAAAGGGATTTCTATGCTTGATTCTGTTGCTTCAACGCTGCAGCTATCAGAATTGCTCACGTTAACCAAGGCGGAGCAAAGTCTCCGCCTTGCCGAAATCAACGTTGAGTTAGAGATGCTGTCAGCTCACGATAGGGTCGCTTGGGCTCTGCAAAATTTGGAAGGGGCACACGCTGTTTCGTCGAGTTTTGGGATTCAAGCGGCTGTCATGCTGCATTTGGTATCGAAGCAGCAAGCCGATATTCCCGTCATTTTGACCGATACGGGCTACCTGTTTCCTGAAACGTATCAATTTATTGATGAGTTAACTGAATCTCTAAACCTAAATCTCAAAGTATACCGAGCGAATGAGAGTGCAAACTGGCAGGAAGCTCGATATGGCAAACTGTGGGAGCAAGGTATAGAAGGTATAGAGAAATACAATAAGCTTAATAAAGTCGAACCTATGCGTCGGGCACTGAATGAGCTCAATGTTAAAACCTGGTTTTCCGGATTACGTCGAGAGCAATCTCAATCCCGAGCCGGCCTACCTATTCTTTCGATACAAAATGGTGTGTTTAAGTTTTTACCTGTAGTGGATTGGAGTAACAAAGACGTACACTACTATTTAAAAGAACACGGTCTTTCATATCACCCCCTTTGGGATCAGGGCTATCTTTCTGTCGGGGATACGCATACAACCCAAAAATGGGAGCCAGGGATGAGTGAAGAAGAAACTCGTTTCTTTGGCTTGAAGCGTGAGTGTGGTCTTCATGAAGAAGATAATGAACAAGATGGTTCTGGTATTTAATAATAGAGAAGCTAAAAGGCCGCAGATGCGGTCTTTTATTTAGCTGTAAAACGGGCTTTGTGGATAACTTTGTGGGTATTTTGTTGGTTTGTTTTGGGTAAAGTTGGATAAATGACGCTTTGAATGGATTTTGTTCGTTTAGGCTTTGTTTTTGCAATTTTCTCAAAATAACACTTGCCAATGTGAGCGGGATCTCTATAATGCCACCTCATCGACAGGGCGAGGGCTCACAAGGGTTTCAAGCTTGTTCGATAGGCCAGAAAGAAAAATGAAATAATTTTGAAAAAGTGTTTGACACTGAAAATTATCTCGCTAGAATGGCCGCCTCTTCCGAAGTGATGCGATTCACAAAAGAAGAAAGCTCTTTAACAATATAAACCTATCAATCTGTGTGGGCGCTCGTTGATGATAATCCAAAAGATTTATCAATGAACTGAGTGACCAAAACGATACTAAGTATCGGCACAGTCAATTTATTCAGTATTCATTGAGCCGAAGCGAAAGCTTCAAAAAACTTTTAATTGAAGAGTTTGATCATGGCTCAGATTGAACGCTGGCGGCAGGCCTAACACATGCAAGTCGAG
>NZ_NPKW01000439.1:0-385 GCF_002265885.1 Vibrio sp. 03_296 | reverse complement strand
GATGGTTACACAGGCTTCATCCACAATGTGCTTTACGAAAATTATCTGCGTGATCACGATGCACCAGAAGATTGTGAATACTACATGTGTGGTCCACCGATGATGAACGCGGCTGTTATTGGCATGCTGAAAAATCTCGGTGTAGAAGATGAAAACATCCTACTGGATGACTTCGGTGGTTAATTTCATCTAACCCATTGAAACTATGGCTGGCTCGTAGGAGCCAGCCATCTTCTTTTTTCCTCGCTATTCTTTTTTGAATAGTGCGCCAATGGCCATAGAAAATCGGTGTATTAACCGTGAACCTATTTTCCATATCCATTTAATAACAATAGGAGTTTAACAAGTGAAAAAGTGGCTTGTTGCTTTTGCTTCTCTATTGGTG
>NZ_NPKW01000438.1:0-586 GCF_002265885.1 Vibrio sp. 03_296 | reverse complement strand
CGTCGGTGTCATGTTCAATCAGAGTAAMSGTATTGAGAATAAGATCTTTTTCGGTTTTCTCAAGCAGGCGGACTGAGCTTCCCAGCCAATGAGCGGTACGTCTCACTTCCATGCTGATTCCCCTCAAACTGAAATATGAATATCAAGCAGCTATTGTTTGCCTTTCAAAGGGCGAAGAGTGTGTTGTCTCAAATCATCTCTTTGTGCCTCAGTGTGGTCACCTTGGTGGTGCTTCYGCATATTCTGCTCTCATACAAAAAGGTTAGTGCTGCCACAAAAAGTGCCAATAAAAAAAGTGATCGATTTTATTTTTTTAATTGAGAAAGATAGCTGGATAGAAATGCCAGGTAATTACAATTGTTTTCATGCGCTTTTATTAACTTTTTCTAAGTAGTGGCAACTCAGGTATTTCTTTTTGCGAATCAATAAACAATGAGTTTCTTGATGAAAGTCGTAAAAAGTACTAGTAAAAGACAAAAAAGTCCTAACGTCTTTATTTAGCGACCTCTAACTTTAAAGGGCAAGTTCGTTGCTTATGGAAGGAGAGACACAATGAGCAATCTATTACACAAAGCGAAAGCGTTTA
>NZ_NPKW01000437.1:0-1226 GCF_002265885.1 Vibrio sp. 03_296 | reverse complement strand
CAAGAAWKGGGTGCAAACTGGCGTTCGCGTTAAAGCAGACGTACCACTTTCTGAAATGTTCGGCTACATCGGTACTCTACGTACAATGACTTCTGGTCGTGGTCAGTTCTCTATGGAGTTCTCTCACTACTCAGCTTGTCCAAGCAACGTAGCAGAGCAAGTAATTGCTGAAGTTAAAGAGCGTAACGCTAAGAAGTAATTCTTAAGTTAACTCAATAACAATAAAACCCGCAGCTTGCTAGCGGGTTTTTATTGTCTGAGAATCGTAAAAAGGTTTTATGACGAGCCTTTAAAGCTGATGCTATCAGGTGGTGAGTCGGAATGACCGAGTCACATCAAAATTACTCTTCCCACACCACGAGCTTATCTTTTGGCCAATTTTGCCCCACTTCGTGGTATTTCTGTTCCAATGACGTGTCGTTTGATTTTTAACGTTGGCGTTAGGATGCCATTGTCGATACTCCAAGGGTCTTTAATCATCAACACCCCTTTGATCTGCTCGTGCGATTCGAGTTCTGCGTTCATTTTGGCTATCACTACGTTTTKTCGTGCGTTCATAGCGATCGCGATCGAAGTTCGGGAAGTTGTGCGGAACCACCAATAAGATTGGCGCTGGCAAGCCGAGGCCAATCAAACACATCWWTTCTACTCGGCTGTATTCAAAGAGTTTGTTCTCAATAGGGACAGGTGAAACAAACTTGCCTTTGGCCGTTTTAAAGGTGTCTTTCTTACGACCTTGAATGGTGAGATACCCTTCGGCATCCAGTCGACCAATATCGCCAGTGTGTAGCCAGCCTTCTTTATCAAAAGCTTCTTGAGTGGCAATGTCGTTTTTGTAGTATCCAGAAAACAGCCCCTTGCCACGAACCATGATCTCATCATCAGCGGCGATTTGAGCTCAATTACCGGGCCCTGCGTTGCCACCGAGCCTATTTTGTCGGCTCTAAAGGGGTAGTTTAAGGTGCTATAAGCGAACGATTCTGTCATCCCCCAAGCTTCGGTAATATTCAAGCCAACACTGTGATACCACGCGAGCAAGGCAGGAGAAACTGGAGCGGAGCCACAACCTAGCACTCGGGCTTGATCCAAACCAAGGCCATCGGCCAGCTTCTTCTTAATCAAACCACTGACAAATGGGATTTAAGTAGGAAGTTGAGGCGTTTTGGGCAGTTTGTCTTGAATGCGTTGCTGGAATAAGGTCCACAAGCGTGGCACAGAAATAAACA
>NZ_NPKW01000436.1:0-865 GCF_002265885.1 Vibrio sp. 03_296 | reverse complement strand
GTGGCGACTAAGTCAACATAAATGCCATCGAATTGTGGGCTGGCACTGGCGAAGCGCTTTGGATAACGGCGTGCCTGCTTCAACGGCTTTGCTCACACTGGCTAAGATTGATTTCATCTCAGCTTTGCGATGGTTGTCGGCAACCAATTTGAGCGATTGTAGAATAGGAACACCAGTGGTCAGCATGGTGGCGAGTTGGCGGGTAAGCAGTGTGATGTCTTTACCTTTGACTTTATGGCTTAACCTTGTGAAGACTGACACACTGGATTTCTTGATCTTTTTGATCTGGATAATGCTGCACTTTTCAGCTTATCACGCACCTCAAGCTCGGTAAGCGCCAGCGTTGTTGCCGGAGACTTTTTTCCGGCTCCGTTAATCCCTTTCCATTGATAGTTTTTGATTTGTGAATGGGTTTTAAGCTTCAATATCGCTTCCTTCAGTGCGATGAGTATCAAGATAACAAACTATAAAATTTACAAATAGAGGACGCGTTGCAGCTCTTCTAAGCTGGTGATGCCTTGTTTGAGTTTCTCGAGGCCAGAGTCTTTGAGTGTCATCATGCCTTTTTGCCGTAGCGAGCATCTCCAAGCTTTGTACCGAGGCGCCTTTCACGATCGCCTCTGCTAGCTGCTCATTAAAAGGCATGACTTCGTATATACCGACACGACCTGAATAACCATGAGTACAATGATGGCAACCCTGTTTATCGGCTTGATAAATCAAGTCGTCAGCTTTTAGGCCGAGTAACTCAAATGTTGCGTTGTATGGATGCGGTTGCTTGCAATGGCTGCATAACCGACGAGCAAGACGCTGAGCGATGATCAAACTCAAGGATGAAGCCAAGTTAAAGCTGGCGATCCCCATG
>NZ_NPKW01000435.1:0-1256 GCF_002265885.1 Vibrio sp. 03_296 | reverse complement strand
AGCGGCGGCATAGGAGAGAAAGCAATAACAAATGCAGAAATGAGAGCAAAGAGAGTTTTTCAAAAGCCCAAAACGACGAAAGGCCGCTATAAAAGCGACCTTTCTATGTATGGTACCGGTGGGCGGACTTGAACCGCCACTCCCGAAGGAAACGGATTTTGAATCCGTCGTGTATACCAATTTCACCACACCGGCATCTTTAGGCTATCGCCTTTCGATGCTTGGCATTATACGTAAGCTTTTCGGTTGTGCAAGAGCAAAGATGAATAATTACGTTTGTCTAAGTTTTCGCCACAAATGAACACAGTGTGCTCTAGCTCTCTTTTCTTCATAGGGTTGAATCTATATCCTGACGCACAATTTGAATGGTAAGTGAACGATGATGACTACAACAACAATTACCGCCTGCTGGGCTTTTTCGTCGTCCTTGCGGCACTTTTTTTATGACGCTTTGATTATTATTGCTTTAGAAATGATGGCGGCCGGAGTCGTGATGGCCATCCTGGTTTGCACTGAATGGGATGGSYTTGATCAGTTATGGCGAATATGTGGATGCCGTCAGATTTAACTCAGCCGACACCCAAATCATCAGCCCTACTCTTTAACTTTCTATCTTGCCGCTGTAGTGGATCTACTTCTTAGTCTATTTTTGGACTCAAGCAGGCCAAAMSGCTTGGAATGCGAGCATGGAAAGATTCAAGTACGTAACACGATGGCTTCGATGATTTACCATCAACTCAAGCTCTAAATACGCATTGCCACTTCTGCATTTTGGTTTGGCAAATTTCACTGTACCAATCGACCCGAAGAAAAGGGGTTTTCACGACATTTGGGCCAAAACGGAAGTCGTTTTGCTTCCTAAAGTAAGATAATCCCAAGCCGATCAATCTAGGCGCTCGAGTTAAAGACACAATAAAAAATGGAAGGCATATTGCCTCCATCTTTCTTTTCTTCGCAAGTTCAATCCCATATTTATTGCAGTTTTCGGTTCAACAACATCACTGCAACGATAAAGAACACAATAACTCGGAGCCACTGCGCCAAACACTGGTGGAATACCATACACCAACGTCAAAGGCCCAAAGAACTCGCTGGAAATGWTAAAAGCAAAACCCGCAATCACACCTGAGATCACTCTCGCCCCATAGTGACACTTCGAAGCGGACCAAATACAAATGACAATGCCATCAACATCATCACTGCAATCGAAATGGGCTGAGTCAACTTACGCCAAAACGCTAACTCGTAGCGAGAAG
>NZ_NPKW01000434.1:0-559 GCF_002265885.1 Vibrio sp. 03_296 | reverse complement strand
MAATATCATCATCTCTCGCTGACCCAACGAGCAGGAATAGGCCGTGCCAACCACCAATAAAGTGCTGGATGTCAAAGGGCTCTATCTGGAAAGTGGCCTCTCAGCGCCACTCATTGCTGAAATAGCGTCGTCATTTAAAGCGGCAATCAGGTGATGCTATTTCTCAATCGTCGAGGCTTCTCCCCTGCGTTAATGTGCCATGAATGTGGTTGGATTGCCGAGTGCAAACGCTGCGATGCCTATTACACTTATCACCAGTACAGCAATGAAATCCGCTGTCACCACTGTGGCTCTCAACAACCTATTATTCACCAGTGCCAAGGTTGTGGCTCTACACAACTGGTGACAGTTGGTGTCGGCACTGAGCAACTGGAAACCAGTTGACGACCCTGTTCCTTGACTACAAAGCAATTCGCATCGACCGCGATAGCRCACGACGCAAAGGTAGCCTCGAAAGCGCTTTAGAAGCCATTCGCAAAGGGGAATACCAAATTTTAATTGGCACGCAAATGCTGGCTAAAGGCCATCATTTCCCAGACGTGACGTTAGTGGCACTATT
>NZ_NPKW01000433.1:0-687 GCF_002265885.1 Vibrio sp. 03_296 | reverse complement strand
ATATCGTGGCTGATGCGTGAGTCGTCGGCCACGACATAGGAATAGCCGTACTCAAGGAAAAAACGCCCAACGATTGTGCTTGCGCTCTTCCAACACTCGCACTAAACGTCCTTCCCTGCGGCCGCGCTTGCTGTTGTCCGTCGGTTGCACCAAAACGAAATCGCCATGAATCAAGGTCTTCATCTGATGATGAGGCAGCAGAATGTCATCGTCTTTGCTAACGCTGCCTTCTGGTCTTACCCAACCGTGGCCGTCTTTGTGACCAATCACGTACCCTTTAATCATTTCCAATTTTTCAGGTAAGGCATAGCATTGACGACGAGTAAAGACGAGCTGCCCATCGCGCTCCATTGCACGCAAACGGCGTCTTAGCCCTTCATATTGATCTTCGTCTTTTAACTGCAGTGCTTCGAACAAATCATTGCGATTCATCGGTACGCCAGCTTGTTCGAGAAACTCTAAAATAAACTCACGACTTGGAATGGATTTCGTAATTTTCTGATTCACGATCAGCAAAAGGATCGTTTTGAATAACGTCTGACATAGGCACGCCTATTTAGCAAGGAAGGTATGGTTGTAGTATATCTGACTCTGCTCATAAGCTACAGCCACGCGTCGCAGTTTCAGCAAATTAACACTTATTTTTCATAGTTTTTCATCATTCTTCTGATTCGTTTACATCTCCGT
>NZ_NPKW01000432.1:0-667 GCF_002265885.1 Vibrio sp. 03_296 | reverse complement strand
CTCCCCCGCGCGGTGCTAATGAGGACCACGATAATCAGGTTAATCAGAGAGTTAATTTGAGCGGCAAAGTTCATCTGTCATGTCGTTAAAATGTTGTGTAATGATTCTACGAAATTGTTTGCGTCACTAGTGGTAACACACAAAACTGTTTCGTGACAAGCAAAAAGTCATTCTTTTTTCACATTTAAGCCTCATCGCTTCACGCTATATAACAGTTCTGTATAAAAAAACTTGTATTTATAGAACAACTAAAATTGAAGAGGCAGTGATGGGGTTGGCGATTAGTTCATAGTCCGTGCCAGTGTGGGCGTCGAAGCGCCTTCCGTGAGCGTGGAAGTGCACATTAGTAACGGCTTACCGGGATTTACCTTGGTTGGGTTGCCGGAAACCACCGTAAAGGAATCAAAAGATCGCGTACGCAGTGCGATCGTCAACAGCAATTTTCAATTTCCTGCTAAGCGGATCACCGTCAACTTGGCGCCCGGCCGATCTGCCCAAAGAAGGGGGACGCTTTGATTTTGCCGATTGCACTCGGTATTTTAGCCGCTTCTGAGCAGATCTCCGTTCAGTTTCTCCAGCAACATGAATTTGTCGGTGAGTTAGCCTTAAGTGGTGAGCTACGAGCGGTGAAAGGGGTGTTGCCAGCCGCTCTTGCCGCCAAAGGGGT
>NZ_NPKW01000431.1:0-823 GCF_002265885.1 Vibrio sp. 03_296 | reverse complement strand
CTTTGATATCGTTTAGTTTCATCGAGGTCAACTCGCAGACAGCAGTTGGATCGCGCAGGAGATTAAACGCTGGCCAAGTGTGGTGGTCGCCGCCCCAAAACTCTTGCAGCGCGTTCCCAGACCTTTTCAGATTACCGATTTAAAACACGTTCCATGCATCAGTAGTTTCACCGTGTTAAATGGTACACCGTGGGTATTCAGCAATGGCAAAGGTGAGCGGATTACTCAAAAAGTGCATTCTTCATTCAAAGTGAACAGCGGGCTTCTTGCTAAAACTGGCGCAGTTTCTGGCTTAGGKTTTTCGATACTGCCTGTTGAATTTTGCCAATCCGAATTGGATTTAGGCGTTTTGGAGGTGGTAGAAATGGAGTATGAGCCTGATGATTTAGTACTGTATGCTTTTTATTCTTCCCGAAAGCACTTGGCGAAAAAGATTCCGATGTTCCTTGATCATTTAAAGCGCCAGGCAAATATCGTCAATTGAATACAGTTTGAAATGAGAAAATGAAGGTTTTCTCGTCTTTAATTTCAAAACCTCAAACGCCACCTTGCGGTGCGTTTGTATTTCATTTGTCTTTCCAACTCATGATCAGTGGAAGTAAACCACCATCTCGACGTCATCGCCTTGTTGTGGCGCGTTGAGTGAAAAATGCAGATAACCCGCTTGCTCAACAGGAATCGCGAGGTATTGGTTGCTGCCAGCGTAGCGAGATGCAAACTGGTGCTGCTCTGGGGTTGGCCAATGTTCACGGCTGGCGTACAGGTTCACGTTGCCTTGGCTGTCCGAAGGGGTGAGATCGCTTAACCAAATGCGCCACTTCGC
>NZ_NPKW01000430.1:0-591 GCF_002265885.1 Vibrio sp. 03_296 | reverse complement strand
AATGGCTTTGGCAACAGAAACGCCGTCTTTAGTGATGGTTGGTGCACCATATGACTTATCCAGCACAACATTGCGACCTTTTGGGCCCAGTGTCACTTTCACTGCATCTGCCAGTAGGTTGACCCYTTCAGCATCTTTTGACGTGCGTCATTTGCAAATAAAACATCTTTTGCAGCCATGATATTCTCCTCTTTTCACCACAACTAAAATGCATTACTCAACGATGGCTAACACATCAGATTCAGACAGGATCAAATACTCTTTCCCATCCATTTTTCTGTTTCACGCCATAGCCGTCATTGAAAATCACCACATCACCGACGTCACTTCCATCGATGCGCGTTCACCATTTCAAGACGTTTACCTAGACCAGCGGTCGATCACTTTGCCGCGATTGGATTTTTTAACCGATTGTGAGGTTAAAACGATTCCCCCTTCAGATTTGTTTTCCACTTCTTGTCGTTCAACAATCAGCTTGTCATTTAAAGGACGAATGTTCATTGAGATTGCCTCCTACTTAATTCTCAAAAAGATAAAAGACAGGTTGATAAATCAAATTCTGGCGAGAGGCTATCCAGCGCTCTCGCAGAA
>NZ_NPKW01000043.1:0-4369 GCF_002265885.1 Vibrio sp. 03_296 | reverse complement strand
TCCACACCGACATTAATATTTTGAAGTGTGTTTGTATTCATAATAAGCTAACTCTTGCTTGCGTAATGCGGGTTCGAGACCCAGTCGAGTATTCGAGTTTGGTGCTTGGAGTTCTATGTCGCGTTCATGTTTGTTATCGGTCTCTCGATAGAGGAGCCAGCGTTCAATCGAACTACAACATAGAAAGCTTTAGTTGCGGCTAAAGCCTGGGTCTCACATTACCCGAAACAGGTCGATTAATGGGGATAATTTCCCATACAAGCATTTAAGAGTGATTCGCAACGCTTGGCAGTTTCGCTTCGCTCAAGTATAGCCAAGCGCTGCTCACACCTTAATGCGGCGTTAGTCGCCAGAAAAAGCTAGCAGTCAAAATCACGTTTCTAAGCTTAAAATTTGGCTGATGATCGTTTGATACGCAGGTGCGTCGGCGATGCTCAAAACTCAGTTTCAACTGTTTCAGTCCAAAGTTTTGTAACTGTCCTAGCGGTTGTTTTGTTCTTTGGTGCTGACAGAGCAGGGCAATCGAGAGTCTGTTTTCGGTTGCAACTCCGCTCGGTGAGCTTGTTGGGTATAAAAGCCGATTTACTCGCTGAAATGACGTTTTCTCTGGTGTTGTAAGTTCCACGTGGTTTCAGTGGCTTTGTTGAAAGTCCGCACTGTGAGATTGGCTTTCCAAAAGCGCTTTTTGGTGTTGTCAGTCCGTTTTCTACGGCGTTGTTTGTTCCAAGTGGTTTCATTGAGTAGCCGCTTTGAGACTACGCCTGACTTAAATGCATCAAAGCACATAAAGTTTGTTGTTCGCAAAGTTTAGTTCGGCTTAAAATTGTCGCTCGGTGCCTCGCGACTAACAAACTGCTCAAGAGGGATTCGCAACGCGTGGCATTCTTACTATGCGTTGATTTTAGTGATTAAGGTGCTTTGCGGTGGTTTTTGTATTGCGTTGCTCACCCCTTAGCAGGGCGTTATACCAATTTATCGTAATAAGCTCCAACTCAAAACACTATCGAGTGAAGCTTGGTTTCTATATACTTCCTTATTTCAAAGGAAAACCAATATGGAAATGATCATCGTTTCATCAGAACAGCAGAAACGTCTAATCATGATCTTTACTCGTACAGCATCGCAAATGTCAGATAAAGCACTTCTAAGTGATCTAAGCTCATATTCGGTGAACTCCAGCGTTTATCCTGCTTTCAAAGCCGCCTCAGATCTACGAGTAGATCGTATAAAATTACCATTTGGTGATGATAGAAGAGGCTCTTTAGAGGGTGGAGATTTCCTTTATCGTTATCTGTCTCGAGGGTATATCTGCCTTGGTGATTTCACGGGGCAACCTAAGCCAGATTTATCACAATGGGGTGTTCGCTCAGTTCGTAAGTTACCAAAAGTTGGTTTTGGCTTATAAGTTAAGTTGCTTATGACTGGCCAAAAATTGGTATAACAAGGCGTTTAAGAGGGATTCATGCCGCGTGGCATTTTTGGTATGCGGTGCTTTTGGTGGTGAAAGTGGTCTGCGGAAACTTGGTTTAGGCGGCACTCACCCCTTAACGCGGCGTTAGCCGTCAAGGAGTAATAATTGAGTAGTATATTCGCGTTTAAGTGTTCTTCCTGTGAGGAGATTCATGAGGGCTCGCCCAGTTTTGGATTCAAAGCGCCTGATCCTTACCTCGAGCAGCCAGAAGAAGTACAAAATGAAGGTAAGCTAGGCTCAGACTTGTGCTACTACAAAGATGAAGATGGTTACCATTACTTTATCAGAGTAATCTTGGAAATACCGATTATTGGAGTAGAAGAGCCTTTTATGTGGGGTGTTTGGGTGTCTCTCAGTGAGTCTAGCTATAACCATTACGTAGAAACGTATGAACAACCAGATATCAACCGAACCTACTTTGGGTGGTTGTGCAATTATTTACCTTACTATGAAACTACGTATGCTTTGGCCACTGATGTACATCCTCGACCGGATGGTGCTCGTCCCTTTATCGCACTTCATGAAACTGACCATGAGTTACATGAAGATTTTGTGAAAGGTATTGAAATAAGCAAAGCTCAGAAAATCGCAGAACTTTGCATGCACGGCTAACAATCAATTTAAGAGTGATTCCCCACGCTCGGCATTTTTGGTTTGGGTTTAGTTAAGTGTTTACGGTGTCTAAATTGAGTGTAGTGGTAGCGTGGCTCACACCTTAATTGGGCGTTATGTTTAGTCACGTAAAATCAGTTGGTTGCATCTTTTCTTTGCTTTCTCAGCTTTCTAATTTTGGTCTTGTCGGCAAGTTAACTTCAGTGTTCGCTGTTTTCTGGACTCCAATTCGTGGGCGCGAAAAATTCAGAGAATTGCCTCATTGAAATTCAGTGCGCTTGTAAGTCGAATGAAGCTGCCTTAGTTTTAAGTTTGAGCTCAAGTTTTCTGTTTCTCACGCTAAAACTCAAAGTTATTACAACTAAATTTATGAGTTAATTCAGCTTTTTAGCGTCTGGTTTTGGTTTGCAAAGGTAAGTCGAGTTAAGCTCTTGGTATCGCAAACTCAACCCTTTGTGTCTTAAACATAACAAGGCGTTTAAGAGGGATTCATGCCGCGTGGCATTTTGGGTATGCGGTGAATTTTGGTGGTGAAAGTGGTCTGCGGAAGCTTGGTTTAGGCGGCACTCACCCCTTAACGCAGCGTTATAACGCAGTAGAGTTCATCACACATATTAAGGAATGATATGGAAGAATATTGGAATCCAATGGTGCCTGAATTGTCGGTGTCAGACTTCGCTAAATCACTGAATTTCTACTGTGAAATGTTAGGGTTCAAGGTCAGAAGTCAAAGGGAATCACCAGATTTTGTCTATCTTGAACTTGAGCAAGTGCAAATCATGCTAGAGCAAATTCACGACAATGCTTGGGTTACTGGCTCTTTAGAAACTCCGCTTGGTCGTGGTGTGAATTTCCAAATTGAATTGTCAGATATTGCGCCAGTTTACGAGCGCTTGGAATCAGCAGGTGTGTCATTATTCAAAGAGCAAAAAGACACATGGTATGACGTTGGCGATAGTTTATCAGGTCAGCGTGAATTTTTAGTACAAGACCCAGATGGCTACCTTTTAAGGTTTTCACAGTATCTTGGTGAAAAATCAAAGTCATAAAACAGCGTTATAACAAACAATTTAAGAGGGATTCCCAACGCTTGGCATTTTTGCTTCTACTTCAATTTTAGTGGTTACGGTACAATGCTTTAGGTTGGGTGGTAGCGTTGCTCACCCCTTAATTGGGCGTTATAACACAGCCCCCGACATATTAAGGGATCGATAAAACTGCGAATAGCCTATTTCGAAAGTGCTCTTTTATATTTTCTATATGTGCCATCAGCTGTTCATGTGATTTTTCGTCCTGTTGAGCCCTATTTAGATCGTGAGTATTCACACTCTGAACACGGAAAACCGTAGCACCTTGACTCTGTACAAAAGAATCTCTCAACTTATCAGCGCGTACATTGTCTGAATTTAGGTGAAGTGGTCCATCAAACTCGACAACTACTTTAGCTGCTGAATGTTCTATTCCTCCTTTAACTACGATTAATTCCAAAGACAAGTCGAGTTCAAACGCCCCTCTTGAGTTCAAGCCTAAAGAGGTCTTTGGTACTTTTAACTCTGGCGTAATTCGGAAAAAATGTGAAATATTATTAAAATTCTCTAGATCTTCTGAAAATAAGCCATATTTTTCCCAAGTCTCTAAAGAAAAATCTGGATAGTTATTCATTGTTAGCGAAGCAACTTTAAAGGATGGGTACGTACTAAGTTTCGAAATTAGTTCTACAGTACCCCTTAAAGCCGGCGCACTTACTTTCGGGTTTTTGGAAAGACATAGAATTAATAGGCTAGTGGTATGACCTAACTTGAATGATAACTCGTCATAAGGTATCGGTTTTGAAGTGTTACAATCAACTCCCATGCTGTTGGCTGTTAGCTCAACGGTTTCTCGCGAAACCTGAGGTTTCGAAATGTTACAAGTTAAATTAAACATCGTTCTAATCCATGTAAAACTGTTATTCACCTATGTTATCAGAAATAAAGTGCCTATGGTGGAATTGTGTTATAACAAACTGTTTAAGAGGGATTCGCAACGCGTGGCATTTTTACTATGCGTTGGTTTTAGTGTTTAAGGCGGTATGCGGCGGCTTCGGTATTGCGTTGCTCACCCCTTAACAGGGCGTTATGCTTAATCACGTAAAATCAGTGGTTTATGGTTTTTCTTTGTTCCCTTTGCTTTTCAGTTTGGCGTTTTTCGGCAAGTCGGCTTTTTTGAGCGCTGTTTTTCGGACACTTATTCTTTGGATGCTGAAAACTCTGAGTATTGCCTCAATCAATTGTTGGGTAAGCGCGA
>NZ_NPKW01000429.1:0-725 GCF_002265885.1 Vibrio sp. 03_296 | reverse complement strand
CGGCGGTAATTTCTGCGGTGGTAGAGAGGCGAACATAAGTGGCCACCAGCGCACCAATCACCGTCATACCGACCACGGAAGCGGCATGCCCCACCTTCTTGGTGTTGGCTTTGATCATCGGAATCGCCGCCACACCCATGCGGYAGGCGTAGTGCGCCAAACCGAAGCGCAAACCAAAATGCACCACGTTAAACAAGAACGAAGAAGAACACCGCACCCATGATGGAGCCTTGTAGCGCAAGGTCCGCGCCGATACCGCCACAAATCGGTAGCAGGGTTAACCAGAACATCGCATCGCCGATCCCGCCCATTGGCGCACCCACGGCAATTTTGGTGCTCTGGATACTGTTGATGTTTTGTTTTGAACGCTCCATCGCCAGTACGATGCCCATCACGAAGGTGACGAGGAATGGATGGGTGTTGAAGAAGCCCATGTGCCCTTGCATCGCTTTGGAGAGATCGGCCTTGTTGGTGTGAATTTTCTTCAACGCTGGCAACAACGCTARCCAACCAGACGCTTGCATACGTTCAAAGTTGAACGAGGCTTGCAGTAACAAAGAGCGCCACGCCATGCGGTTGATGTCTGCTTTCGTCAACTCAGCGCCAATCTCTTTGTTCTCATATTCGTCCGCCGCCACGCCGGGAGCCGGTCTTACATCTGGATTAACGTTGTCCAGATCCATTTGTTTGATTACGTTAGATTCCATCTTCAAGATCCCTCAGCA
>NZ_NPKW01000428.1:0-766 GCF_002265885.1 Vibrio sp. 03_296 | reverse complement strand
CGCCAGCCAACAGTCTAAAACATCTCTTGGTTTATGAGTATGAGTCACCATAAGCATGGTATCCCTTTTATTAACAAAAGCCTTTACCAACGCAGTCCCAATTCCACCTGACACCTGTGATTAAAACTACGTACTTCATCGTTAACCCCTTTTTATTAACTTTTGCCGGTGCACCAGCAACAGTATTACCAGCTTCAACGTTTTTGGTTACAACAACTGCCCAAACCAACAACAGCGGAGTCCCCAATGCTAACTTTCTGCATCGTCGATGAATTGGGTCCCATCCAGACACCTTCCCCCAAAAAACGCCTCCACTTAACTCAGTACATGCTGTCAATATTGAATTTTTCCCAATTTGGCAATTATGCGCTATGTGTACTAAATTATCCGTTTAACATCCATCATGATAACTGTTATTATCAAGAGCTCCAATGCAAACACTATTTAACGCCCCTATTTCAACATTATTACCAATGATTACTCTTCCTAAAATCGTGGAAATCTCTACAAATCCCCTCACACTTTTTTCGAAGCCAAAACCCTGGGCGCCGATAACTGAGTTTGCTCTGATAATTGTGTTAGAACCGATCACTGTACCTTGGTGAATTGTTACATTGTGTTCAATTATCGTCCTTTCGCCAATACTTACTCCATCTTCAATTACTGCAGAGTTAGCTATAATCGCAGAGTTATCAATACTAGTGATGATGTTTTTTCTAACTAAAACTTCAGAGTCAATCAAAAACTGTAACGCCCTGCAGAAGTC
>NZ_NPKW01000427.1:0-852 GCF_002265885.1 Vibrio sp. 03_296 | reverse complement strand
TGTTGTTCACTTTCGACAAATTCAGCCACGGTTTTCCAAACCAATATCATTGGCGACATTGCTTATTGACTCAACAATTATCTGTCGGTTTCATTGAACGCAGATCTTTTATAAACTCCCCGTCTATTTTGACAATATCAAGCGGTAGACGTCTTAAATAAGCAAAGCTCGCGTAACCAGTACCAAAATCATCCAACGCAATTTTACACCCTGCAGTTCGCAGCACTTTGAGTGTTTCAATCGCCTGCTCTTCATTTTGCAGTGCGGAGGACTCGGTCACTTCAAACATATTTATCTAGGGCACTCGGTACTGGTGCGCTTTTCGATAATCCACGTACTCAAACCAGCCATCGCCAGTGATCGGGCGGTTAAGTTCACCGCACATTTTCCACACGGCACCAATGACGCACTTGCTCGCTCAATAAACGGAATGTCTGCTCCACCACCCACTGATCTAACTGCACTTCTAACCCAAACTGGTTAATCAAAGGAAAGAACTCTGATGGCAGCAAACGGTTGTCCTGCGACGTTTTCACTCGCGTTAGCACTTCAAAGCTAATGCTGAGAACTAGGATCTGTCCAATTCATGTAGCGCTGGCAATAGAGTTCAAACTCGTTATTTTTAAATACGCGTCTGAATGTAGGCGAGTTTGTTCGATCTGAGATTCTGCGATCGCCTCACCATCAATCCAGTTCACTTGCTGATTGCTGCCTTGATGCTCACACAGATGCGAGACGACATCGGTTAAGTCTTCTCCGTGTTTTACCACGACACAATGCAGTGTCGGAGAAACCAGTGAGATCGACGTCCTCGCCAATAAAACTGGAAATTGTCGAGCTGCTGAGCCATCT
>NZ_NPKW01000426.1:0-742 GCF_002265885.1 Vibrio sp. 03_296 | reverse complement strand
TATTCAGGACTGCTTCATCGATAGCACAACATAAACAGTAGCGTGCTGATATCGATCTGCCTTACTATTGTCGCCTTGTAACCTCAACCTGGTTTCATAGTCACGCATTTTTTGCACAAATGCTTCACGTAACTGTTTGACATCACTGTGCGTGGCCGTCGCTCTGATTTGACCCAGCAAGGAAACAATGACATTCGCTTCTGCCAGCAGTACGTTATTGCCAAACGCGACGATACTCGTTTCACGTGTTTCTTTACTATTTTGCGTAAAGAGAACCGTATTATCGCTTTCAAGCGATGCAACAGGTGTCGACTGCGGTGCTTTTTTACGCCCAGGGGTTGGTTTTACAATCGTTTCGTCCATAGCTTCACTTATTGGTTAATACTCCAAAGCTCCATTTCTAACCCTGGGTAATTACCAGAGACATGAAATGCCATTCCCCCGCTTTCATTTAAACGGGCCCAATAAGCACCTTGTTTAACCAGCTCAAATAGACAGTAGACCTGCTGCTAAGGCATCTGTCTTGCACCACATTCAGTCGGCGAAACGGCAATACCATTGATCTGATTATTGATAAGGTCGCGAATTATTCTCTGCGGGTCCAACTTTGATTTGTCCTGGTAACTTTTTTCTAATTTCATCGGCTGAGACATCGGCTTTAACGGCCAATACAAATTGACAAAGTGAAAGCAAACTTTTATCTGGTAATGGTGTAACGCGAATCCCAAACTGGCGAATATCC
>NZ_NPKW01000425.1:0-920 GCF_002265885.1 Vibrio sp. 03_296 | reverse complement strand
AATCGGTATAGAGATACTCGCCTGTTTGCCCATTAATCGACAAACTGCTGATTGGATTGGCAAGCAGCAGCTTTTCACGCCCTCCACTCACATCCACTGAATATATCTGCGCTGACGCGCTGCCCGCGAAGCCATTGTTCACGCTGCTCTCGATATCTCCGATCCGCGACGATCGAAATAGATTTCTTGATCCATTCGGACTAAAGCATAAGGGACATACTTTGCTAAAGTGATAAGTCAGTCGCTTTGCGTCTCCGCCGTTKCGCTCACCAGAAAAACATCACCTGGCCCGAAGCGATCGGTCGTAAACGCAATGGATTCCCCGTCCGGTGACCAAATGGGATTTTCACTGTAACTGTCAGCAGAAGTGAGAGGAATGGGCTTCTCCCCCTTTGCTTGCGATAAGCCAGAATCTGCCCTAGCGTAGGTAAAACGCAATTCGTTGACCGTCTGGTGATAAAGCGATATCTCGCAACCAGGTAGGTTGAGAGTTTGTGGTCGTTGTCGCAACACTTTCTTGAGCTAAGCTCGGATTTGAAAGACTGGCCAGTAAGACCAATGCAATCGAGTTGGCAGTAAAACGTTGAATTCGCATCCGTTTTCCTTGCGTTATTGTAATAGGAATGAGTTTAAATGAATCAAACACTGTTTTTATACAGGTTTTGACGATAGATAACAGGGAAAAATTCCATCCAAAAATCAAATAGGACCAGTGAATAATTGAACATTAATACAGCATTCTCTAATGCACCTTTATCCATAAGGCTTTGATGGTTATTTACTATTATCATTTCTAACCTACTCAGTTTGTTAATAAAACTCTGGTTTTCATTAACAAATGCCGCTAGATTGATAAAACAACAACAAACAAGGAGAAATGCATGGAGATTACTATTCGCCCAACGTCAATTGAGGACGCC
>NZ_NPKW01000424.1:0-853 GCF_002265885.1 Vibrio sp. 03_296 | reverse complement strand
CAAAGGTTTCTTCCTGCGCCACCAGCACTCTCATCCGTCACGCCACTGAGCACCAAAGGCTCGCACAAGTCGACTGCCTGCCGTGGGTAGTTGACCACATCAATTTGCGCCCCTTTGCTTTGGGCGTCTTCGTACGTCGTTGCAACCACCTTAGCGACTGCGGCATCGTTGATTAACGGGCCAATATTGACACCTTGCTCAAAGCCGTTGCCCACTTTAAGCGCCGAGAACTTTCGCCACCAGTTTTGACAAATTCAGAATAAACCGAGCGCTGAACATAAAGGCGGTTTGCACAGACGCAAGTTTGCCCAGCACTTGCGGAATTTGGCGATCATTGCCCCTTCAACGGCGGCATCCAAATCGGCATCTTCAAAGACGATAAACGGGGCATTGCCACCCAGTTCAAGCGAGAGCTTTTTGATGTTGTCTGCCGATTGACGCATCAGCAGTTTTCCTACCGGCGTTGAGCCCGTGAACGATAATTTACGAACGCGCCTTGTTACCTCGTTAGTTCGCCACCAACTCGCGACCGGCATCGCCGGTGATCACGTTAAATACCCCAGCAGGAAACCCGCTTTTCTGCCAGCACAGCCAGTGCAAGTGCGGTGAAAGGTGTATCCGGCGCGGKTTTAAATCACCGGCAACCCGCCGCAAACGCTGGGCCGCATTTGCGGGTGATCATCGCCGCGGGGAAGTTCCAAGGCGTAATCGCAGCCACCACGCCGATCGGCTCTTTGGTCACCAAAATCTTGGCGTTTGCTTTATGGCTCGGCACGAGCGTCCCATAGGCTCTGCGTGCCTCTTCAGCAAACCATTCAATAAAACTGGCGGCATAAAGCACTTCTCCCTTCGC
>NZ_NPKW01000423.1:0-303 GCF_002265885.1 Vibrio sp. 03_296 | reverse complement strand
GTATGGTGGCGCAGGTGCAACAAGCCTGTGAGGGACTCGATGAGCAATGCGCACAGTTAGATACCCTGCTGGGAAGATTCAAAATTTAATCATTAGAGAGACAAATGCAGCGCTGAAAAACAATACTTTTCAGCGCCTTAGTGTTAGAGCAGGAAGTTCATTCAATTTTGGTGTAGTGATCCACCGCAAAGACTMAAAACAACCTTAATACATAAAAACAGCGAACAGGCTAAAACCAAGGCTCTAATGGCAGCAACAGGAGCAGTAATAAGCCAAAACACATCAAGCAGGCTGAGACAAACA
>NZ_NPKW01000422.1:0-1126 GCF_002265885.1 Vibrio sp. 03_296 | reverse complement strand
CAAGTAATGACAGTTCAAACGTTTACGCMAACCAAACCACGACGTGGATACGGCCAAAAAACCATCGAGCAACAGAGCCAAGAGTTAACGCCAAGCGGCGGCAACAAAATCGGCTTCGTCTCATTAGGTTGTCCCAAAACCTCGTTGATTCTGAACGAATCCTGACGCAACTTCGTACCGAAGGCTATGAAATCGTTAACAGCTACCACGATTCGGACGTGGTGATCGTCAACACTTGTGGCTTTATTGATAGTGCGGTTCAAGAGTCGCTCGACACCATTGGCGAAGCGCTAAAAGAGAACGGCAAAGTGATCGTGACCGGTTGCTTGGGCGCGCGTGAAGATGAAATTCGCGAAGTGCATCCGGGCGTTTTTAGGCATACGGGTCCACATGCGTATGAAACGTGTTAGAGCACGTGCATCAGTTTGCACCAAAGCCAGAGCACAACCCGTTTACCAGCCTCGTGCCTGATCACGGCGTGAAGCTGACGCCAAAACACTATGCGTACCTAAAAATATCGGAAGGCTGCAACCACCGTTGTACCTTCTGCAGTTATTCCGTCGATGCGTGGTGACTTGTCAGCCGCCGGTGGGAGAAATCCTCAGTGAAGCCGAACAGCCTGAAAAACGCAGGGGTGAAAGAGCTATTGGTGATCAGCCAAGACACCAGTGCCTACGGTGTGGACAGCAAGCACAGCCTTGGTTTTGCTAACGGTTCACCTGTGCGTCAAAACATCAAAGCGCTGAGTGAAGAGCTGGGCAAAATGGGTATTTGGGTGCGCTTGCATTACGTTTATCCCTATCCACACGTTGATGATCTGATCTGATCCCGCTGATGGCGGAAGGAAAAATCCTGCCTTACTTGGATATTCCATTCCAGCACGCCAGCCCGAATGTACTCAAAGCGATGAAGCGCCCTGGCCGTGCGGAACAGCACGCTCGATCAAATTAAAAATGGCGTGAGATCTGTCCTGAGTTGGTGATTCGCTCAACCTTTATCGTTGGTTTCCCAGGTGAGACGGATGAAGATTTCGAGATGCTGCTAGAGTGGCTAAAAGAAGCGCAATTGGATCGCGTGGGCTGTTTCAAATATTCGCCAGTAGAAGGCGCGGCTGCAAACGACATTG
>NZ_NPKW01000421.1:0-635 GCF_002265885.1 Vibrio sp. 03_296 | reverse complement strand
CAGAGACATTCCTAGCTTTTGTCGTTTTATGGATCACCAACTCATTGCGGCACAAACCGACGAGCTACCCTATCAGTATCTGATTAAAAAAGGCTTATAACACGAGATAAAAAAACGGCAGCCACACGGCTGCCGTTTCTTTATTATTGATCGAATTCGATAGTGCGAATTTCCGATTGCAGCTTATTCAACTGCTTTTTCATCGCTCGCATCTCTTCATGCATGGGAATAATGTGTGCGACTCGAATCCACGCTTCAACAGTCAATCCTGTCAAAATAAAGGATCCCGCCACAATTGGTAGCCACATATCTGTTAAAACCATTGCCAACAAACAAAGTGCCAAACCAAAAGTGAATAAATAACTTTGACTTTTGGGTCATCCCCATGTAACGTGTCAGCATAAACTTGCCCTCTCGCCATCATTCACAAGAATAAAGTAGCATGACAATCATGACACGGATATGTCCGAGGTCACGCTACAGCAAGATGACTCTAACAATCAGATAATTGGCTGTTATTTACCTGATATTTATCTCTATTTCTGGCTTAGGCATCGCGCTTTAAATAAAGCAGCAACCGGCCGCTAACGCGACAAACAGAGCCGCTGTTACTTTGCGGATTAGCGCCAATGGCA
>NZ_NPKW01000420.1:0-959 GCF_002265885.1 Vibrio sp. 03_296 | reverse complement strand
TTTTAAACAAGCCCGGTTTGATTAAAAAAACGGAMCCATAATGTACCAGATTTTGATAAAAAACCCAGAAATATGTGATCTATTCGTGAGTATTTTTCTTTTATTGACGCTAATCGCCCCTCTTCAACCCCAACCATTTCTCGAGCTGCCTCACTCTATCAAGCTTTTATGCAAAGATGAGCACACGATCGTTGACAAAAGCAACAAACAGGGGCGAAATGGATCGCGCTTATGATTCACAATGGTGCAACGAACATTGTTTCGCACCATTAAGGTGCACTCGAGGATCATTTTGGTGCATAAAGGAAGAACAARCGCACACAAAACAAAGCAAGTACATGATTAATATGAACTTAAAAAATTGGCACAGCTTTTAGCTTTGTAAGAATCAGCATCGATTAATAAGAATGAAATGAAATTAATCAATGCTGGATTCCAAACCGAATCTGACTATTACCGCTTTAATAACACTGGAGGTTATCCAAGATGTCAGTAGAAAACGTTTTATCGCTGATCCAAGAAACGAAGTTAAGTTTGTTGACCTGCGTTTACCGTATACTAAAGGTAAGAGCAGCACRTCTCTATTCCTTCTCACCAAATCGATGCTGACTTCTTCGAAGACGGTAAAATGTTCGATGGTTCGTCTGTTGCTGGCTGGAAAGGTATTAACGAATCAGACATGGTGATGATGCCTGACGCATCTTCAGCGGTTCTAGACCCATTTACATGAAGAAAGCAACAGCTGAAACATCCGTTGTGACATCCTAGAACCTGCAACGATGCAAGGTTACGACCGTGACCCACGCTCTATCGCGAAACGCGCTGAAGAGTACATGCGCTCTACAGGCCTTGCAGACACCGTTCTAGTTGGTCCAGAGCCAGAGTTCTTCCTGTTTGACGATGTAAATTCGCAACTGACATGTCGGGTTCTTTCTTCAAGATCGATGACGTAGAAGCAG
>NZ_NPKW01000042.1:0-2673 GCF_002265885.1 Vibrio sp. 03_296 | reverse complement strand
AGCTTAGATCACTTAGAAGTGCTTTATCTGACATTTGCGATGCTGTACGAGTAAAGATCATGATTAGACGTTTCTGCTGTTCTGATGAAACGATGATCATTTCCATATTGGTTTTCCTTTGAAATAAGGAAGTATATAGAAACCAAGCTTCACTCGATAGTGTTTTGAGTTGGAGCTTATTACGATAAATTGGTATAACGCTGCGTTAAGGGGTGAGTGCCGCCTAAACCAACTTTCCGCAGACCACTTTCACCACCAAAATTCACCGCATACCCAAAATGCCACGCGGCATGAATCCCACTTTAACGCTTTGTTATGCGCGTGCTTCAGACCAAACAGCAAATTCATTACCACTTGGCTCCACAAAATGAAAACGACAACCTCCAGGAAATTCAAAAATTGGACGGATGATTTCACCGCYATTTTTCACAACTTTATCCAATGTTGCTTCAATGTCTGAACTATAGAAAACTAAAAGTGCGCCACCACTTTCCGTCCGACTAGAACGCTCAGATTTGAAAAAACCACCATCTAAACCTTCATTTGAAAAAGCTGCGTATTCAGGCCCATAGTCAACAAATTCCCAGCCAAAAACCTTTGAAAAGAACGCTTTCGTTGACTCTAAGTCTTTCGCTGCAAACTCTACATAATTGAGCTTTTCATGCTGGTTCATTGTTAACTCCTGTCATTTTTCCAATTAGCGCATAACGCCCTGTTAAGGGGTGAGCAACGCAATACCGATGCCACCGCATATCGCCTTAAACACTAAAACCAACGCATAGTGAAAATGCCACGCGTTGCGAATCCCTCTTAAACAGATTGTTATACCCGTGCTCAAGGTAACTGCTTGATCGCAACGACTAAGGCTGCAATACCTACAACTAAGCCTGATAGTCCAAGCCAATGAGCTTTAAACCATACCCTAACTGGATAAGCCAACTTGCTAGCCGCTAAAAACCCTGAATCAGTAAACACAAAACTCATACCATCCCTCTTGATGTAGCCCAGTTCATCCATCCTCATAACATAAGCTGCATAGTTAACTTTTGGTATAGATCTTTGCCTATCAACTACTTCAGGCACTTGAACTTCCATGTCACGATCAAAGGCATGAAACTTATATCTGTTTAGATCAAGTACCCCACCATTCTCTTGTTCAACGATACGATGATAGAGAGTAAGCATTACTTTTTTCAGGACTTTTTCACTAACCACATACGATTTCAATACCAACTCCTTTTAAGGGTATAACGCCGCATTAAGGTGTGAGCTGCGCTCGGCTATACTTGAGCGAAGCGAAAATGCCGAGCGTTGCGAATCACTCTTAAATGCTTTGTTATGTTTATTCAACCAATTGATATTCTTGGGTATTGATGCGCAAATCACTATCGTTGCCATCAGAATTAGAGTCTCTGATATCAATTTTGACAACAAACTTAGGAAGACCAAATTTTTTTAAGAAGCCTGTTGCTACTTGATTCGATGTATCGTCAAACTCCAAGTCTAAGCCCTGAAAATACCTAGTTGATAGCATCAATGATAAGGGAAGACCATGACGGTACAATATAGTGTCTTTATCTCCGGTGGCGACCGCTAGATTAAGAGGTACGCAGACTGCTCTTGTCACTGGAGCATACGGGACAACATCCATTCTATGACGATAATGGTAATCAAGCTCTTCTGAATATAGCGAGCCGTTCAAAAAACTAGTGATATCTTCGTAATCATAAAGGAGATATTGCGCTCTAGGCGCATTCTTTAGTATTTTTTTAGCCTGAGGGATTCTCATGGCACCAAAAGTTGTTTTTCGCCAATCACGTTTTTTAGCTTCAAGGAAAGCTGAACCGTTTAACGAAGATCCATCTCGATAGTTAATATTGACAGCTAATGCAACGTCTCCGAAATTATTTTCGTGAGTTCCTTTTAACTTGTAAATTTGCCAACTGATACTGCTTCTCAGATCTTTACCAACTAAAGAAGTGCTCGATAAACCATTTCTTAGGTCTCTAAGTAGGTTTAATGTAATAAAATCCTCATCCCATTCATGCCCAGATACGCTTAAGATTGAGTCTCTAACCAATCTTTCCAACATTCCAGTAAATTCGCTTAACTCTGTTCTCAAATTAACACTCCTTCCTAAACATAACGCCGCGTTAAGGGGTGAATGCCGCATAAACCAAGTTTCCGCAGAACACTTTCACCACAAAAATCACCGCAAACCAAAAATGCCATGCGGCATGAATCCCGCTTAAACGCCTTGTATGGATAATAACTAACGAATCAGGGTAAGGTGAGACCCAGACTTTAGCTGCAACTAAAGTTCTCTATCTGATAGTTCGATTGAACGCTGGCTCCTCTATTGAGAGACCGATAACAAGAACGAACATCAGATAGAACTCCAAGCATCACACTCGAATAGTCTTCTGGGTCTCGAGCCCGCATTTCGCAAGCAAGAGTTAGCTTATTATGAATACAAATACACTTCAAAACATTAATGTCGGCGTTGATACAGGTAAGACACAACTTGATATCTATATCCGCCCTCTCGATATCTATTTTAATGTCACAAATGATGAAAAAGGCATCAACAAGCCGTTCGCACTATTGCTAAATATCATCCAGAACGGATTGTTATTGAAGCAACCGGTCGATTGGAGATGCCATTCATCTTAG
>NZ_NPKW01000419.1:0-693 GCF_002265885.1 Vibrio sp. 03_296 | reverse complement strand
CGCGATGGTATTGGCAGTAAAGGTTTTCAAGCCAGAGAAACTCATGTCCAARCCGGGCACATTGGTCATCGGGCGCGGGAACTTAAAAGCGACCCGGCGTCCCTTTTTCGGCCAACTTAGACAGTAATGGCCCASCTGGATAATCTAGGCCCATGAGCTTCGCCGTCTTATCGAATGCTTCACCCGCCGCATCATCAATGGATTCGCCTAGGATTTTGTATTCACCAATGCCTTTCACTTCCACCATCATCGAGTGACCACCCGAGACCAATACCGCCACAAATGGAAACGGAGGTGGGTTGTCTTCAAGCATAGGTGCGAGCAAGTGACCTTCCATATGATGAACCGGAACAGCTGGCACTCCCCAAGCGTAAGCGAGGCTTCGACCAATCGTTGCCCCCACCAATAGTGCCCCAACCAAACCCGGCCCAGCCGTGTAAGCAACACCATCAATATCTTTTGCTGTTAAATTGGCTTCTTTCAACGCCTCTTTAATTAAGAGGAATGGTTTTCTTTCACGTGGTCACGAGAAGCGAGCTCAGGCACGACACCGCCGTAATCGGCATGCAGTTTAATTTGGCTATATAATTTATGGGCCAGTAGGCCTTTTTCATCGTCATAAATGGCGATTCCTGTTTCATCACAGGAGGTTTCAATGCCGAGAATGCGCATAGTTTCTCTGTATGCTCAGTG
>NZ_NPKW01000418.1:0-402 GCF_002265885.1 Vibrio sp. 03_296 | reverse complement strand
AACCGGTTCAACGACGTATTATCTACGCCATGTCGGAGCTTGGGCTTTCGGCAGGCGGCAAATAACAAAAATCAGCGCGTACCGTGGGTGACGTGTTGGGTAAGTACCATCCACACGGCGACTCAGCATGTTATGAAGCGATGGTGCTGATGGCACAGCCATTCTCATACCGCTATCCGTTGGTGGACGGTCAAGGCAACTGGGGTGCACCGGATGATCCGAAATCGTTCGCCGCGATGCGTTATACCGAAGCCAAATTGTCGAAGTTTGCCGATGTGCTTCTGGGAGAGCTTGGTCAAGGTACGGTCGAGTGGCAGCCTAACTTTGATGGCACGATGAAAGAGCCAAAAATGCTGCCAGCACGTTTGCCTCACATTCTTCTCAATGGTGTGACAGGCATTG
>NZ_NPKW01000417.1:0-1155 GCF_002265885.1 Vibrio sp. 03_296 | reverse complement strand
ATGTTGTCGCGAATATAGGGRAACATTTGCGAGGGCCAGCTATTTTTTGTGGCGATGAGGACTTTTTTCGCGTTTGCCACTTTTGCTCAGCCAATTGCCGATAAACTGCTCCGTTAACCCCTGGCTTTGTGCTTTTGGTGGCTACCGGATACATTTCTGCAGTATCAATAAAATTAATACCTTGAGCGACCGCATAATCGAGTTGTTCGAAAGCGTCTTGTTGAGAGTTTTGTTCACCAAAGGTCATGGTTCCAAGGCAAAGTTTGCTGATCTCAAGCGTGGAATGGGGCAGCTTAGTGTATTGCATGGCACTTCCTTGTTAATTGGATTTATTGTCGGTTACCTATTGTTCAACATCTTATGCCGACTTAACGCCCAGGAGAAGATGCAATATCATAATTGATAATTCATTCAACTAAGAAGCTTCTCTCGCTCTATCAGATTGATCATGGACTACACTTAGAGCCTAATGGACAAATTGCGAAATCGGGTTGAGGTAGGCTATGCAGAAACATCAATTGGATCTTTGGCTACACAGTAAACATCATGATCATTATGTGCCGCCTAAAATGTTCGTAATAGGTTGCTCTGATGCCAATGAGTATCTGTTGGCCATAGAATACAACATCACCTTGACGCCTATTAAACAAGGGGAGGAGCTGATGCATTTCTCGTCTTTGGATTTAGTGAAAGAAGAATTACTGAAATTGGGTGTGGAGAAAGCGTATCTTCGTTTGCATAACGTTTACGAAGAAGTTGGTAGTGACCGATTGGCTTCTTACTATGACATTGAACTGCAACTTACTCCTCATTGAGTAATGAGTTGAAGGCATTTTGCAAAATCTGAGCGGTAAACTGAGTTACGATAATAATCCCCGCGGCAGTGTTTTAATCGGTTTTCCGTTGATGTTATACGCTTCGGTGAGTGCTTTGCTGTTAGCGGCTTTTGGTCTGAGATGAAGAGCCACGCCATGTCGGGCCGAAATTTGATCAAATTGGCCAAATACGATCATCTCCATCAATTCTTCCCAGTCATTTTTGAGTAGTATTTCTTCCTCGTCATTGGGAGACCAAAAGCAGTGGGTGTACCGACATGACGCTCTGCCAGTGGGATTTCTTCGCTCCCCTTCAACCGGAATCCATAACACACGAGAG
>NZ_NPKW01000416.1:0-764 GCF_002265885.1 Vibrio sp. 03_296 | reverse complement strand
TTGTGGTTGAGACGCCAGTTAACTTGAGTTCACGTCAAAAAGAAGTTACTGAAAGAGTTTGAAAGATGTCTTGCTGTGGTGAGCTGCCACCAACGCATAAGCCAAAATCAGAAGGTTTCTTTAATGGAGTGAAGAAGTTCTTTGACGATTTGACCAGCTAGTCATGTGATAAGAATTCAGTACGACAAAGCCCGTCTGGTGATGCCAAACGGGCTTTTTGTTTTACTACCAACAAGTCCGCTGGTTTTCGCTTGATTGGTGAGTTGAGCGTCATTTTTTTTTATCGTTTCATTGGCTAGGCATGGATCGTTGTTTTGCCCTTTAGTGGTTTGTGCAGTCGCTGTGATGGTGTATGCAGCGGATGCTGAACTGGCAACAGAAAATGTATATCTTTCCGAGAGAGACTCGCATATCAGGCAAGTACTGCCGGATAGGATTTGCGTCCATTGATAACCACCATTGTAGCTATCGTCCCAAACTTCAACGAATTTTTGCCATATCTGCTTTGGCTACTGTTCTATGCGACTCGATCAGCATAATTGTTGTAGCTTGGGTAGCTGATGCTTGCCAATACCCCTACGATGACTACGGCGATTAATAATTCGATCAATGTCATACCATGATGAGTGTTTTTTGTAGTGTTTGCAGGGAAAATTTCGAATCATCACGAACACTTCCTCGTTGATTTTCCTCCTATTTTTCTATGGTGCTAGCATTGGTGCAAGTTGAATTGTTGCTTAGCAATAGATTACATAGGAATTTGG
>NZ_NPKW01000415.1:0-993 GCF_002265885.1 Vibrio sp. 03_296 | reverse complement strand
CGTGCGAAAGACGAGTTCAAAAAGGYCACATCACCGACGCAGTTCACATTTGCCATCAGACATCAAGAACGGTAACTTCGGTAGCCTTGAAAACCGTAAATCTGACCCAATCATCGTAGTATGCAAAACAGGCCAAACCGCGCAAGAAAGCGCTAACCTGTTGGCTAAAGCGGGTTTTGAAAACGTCAGCGTATTGAAAAACGGTCTGATTTCGTGGAGCGAAGCGAACTTACCTTTGGTACGTAGCAAACGTTAATTCCCACTAAAACCCGTCAGATAACTGGTTATTATCAAAGCAGTTAATCATCTAAGTTGTGATACTTGGCACGTAATGACGGGTTGATCTGGTCATTGATGAATGGCTCGGTTAGATCAATTGTGTTGCATAAGTTAACGATATGTTTTTATTGGTGTGTTTCTGCTCACATTTTATGTGCTACTGATGGCGGAATGAGCAAACGGATAATTTATTACAAAAAAACTGCGCTTAGCTCTTGCGTCGTCAGTCAGAATCCGTAATATACGCATCCGTTGACGGAATAAAGTTTCTGTAAAACATCTCGGTGAATAGCGCAGCTTGTAGCGCATCGTGGTTTGGGCATAGGGTCGGGGGGTTCCGAATCCCTCTTCACGACCACTTTTAAGAAAGCCTGCTTTTTAGCAGGCTTTGTCGTTTTGGCTTTAGACAAGCTTGCTTACTGATGTTGACCTCGTGGGGTTCGCCTGACGTTAGAATATGGCTCTTCACCGGCCATATTAAGAAAAGGCCCTGCAGAAATGTAGGGCCTTTTGCAATGTTTTGGTTGTAGAGAACGGGGGCTGGAACGCCAGTCCGATCGAATTCCTCTTCACCGACCACTTTAAGAAAGCCTGCTGTTTAGCAGGCTTTCGTCGTTTTAGTTTTAGATAAAGTTTGCTTGCTGATGTTGAACCTCGTGGGGTTCGCCTGACGTTAGAATATGGCTCTTCACCGACCACATTAAGAAAGCCTGC
>NZ_NPKW01000414.1:0-565 GCF_002265885.1 Vibrio sp. 03_296 | reverse complement strand
TTCATCAACCTTGCCGCTGGCTTATTTCATCTGCCGTTCTTCCTTTTTTCAGCGTCAGCAGGTGTAGCTGGCATGATCAAATACGAAAAGTCTTGGTTTATTCGCAAGGTCAAACTGTTTGAAATCGCCATTATGTTGCTCGGCGCTATCGGTTTTATTACCGAGAGCTACACCATCTTATTGCTGCTGTTGTTTTTGATGGGCACACAGTCGGCATTTTTTGGCCCGGTCAAATATGCGCTACTGCCACAGCAACTGAAACAAGAAGAGCTCGTCCCCGGCAACGCTTTGGTTGAAGCGGGTACTTTTATTGCTATTCTCGTCGGTACATTAGGCGCGGGTATTATTGCCTCACACGAGCAAGCAAAATACGTTGCCTGTCTTTTTGTGTCGTTATCTTTGCTGTATTCGGCTATCTCGCCAGCAGAGCAATTCCCGTCGCGCACGCCTGCGCGCCAGAGTTGAAATTTCGCTGGCAGCCTTATCGTCAAACGAGACACACAATTGCCATCGCGAAATCGGATCGTGTTGTATATCAATGTATTATGGCGATCAGTTGGTTTTG
>NZ_NPKW01000413.1:0-553 GCF_002265885.1 Vibrio sp. 03_296 | reverse complement strand
AACAGCATCTCGAGTGGCAGCGGGCATTTGCTTTTTWRTCAGCCTTGAAGCGTTGTCGATTGAAGCCATCAAACAAGTTCACCAACAAGAAATACGTGGAGCTGCTGACGACTGGCTTATTACCTGCAGCGAAAAATGGCGCAGAATCGGTTTTCCTTGGAGCGAACAAACTGATTGAACGTACGTTAACCTCGACCGCCGGAACCGTGCTGACAGCGGAAAAAGCCTTACAACATGGCGTTGCGATTCATCTTAGTGGCGGGTATCACCATGCCCATTTCGACTATGGCAGCGGTTTTGCTTGTTCAACGATCTTGTGATGGCTGCACACAAAGCATTGGAACATGCTTCCGTCGACAAAGTGTTGATCATCGATAGTGATGTGCATCATGGCGATGGGACGGCCACTTTATGCCAACGGCGCGACGACATTGTGACGCTTTCTTTCCATTGCGATAAGAACTTCCCTGCCCGCAAGCCGGATTCTGATCTCGATATTGGTTTACCAAGAGAGTGTGGTGATGATGCGTTTCTTGCGGCGTTTAAAGAGGTG
>NZ_NPKW01000412.1:0-1239 GCF_002265885.1 Vibrio sp. 03_296 | reverse complement strand
GAAGACTTGATGACTCCATTACAAATACATGTCAAACCGAATTTTTGATGACCCAAGCGTTATTGCCATTACTGCGTAAAGCACAAGCGGGTCGCATCATATTCACCTCATCCACCGTAGGCCATTCTGGCCGCGCATTTTGGGGTACCTACGCCATTTCTAAATTTGCGGTTGAAGGTATGATGCAGATCCTAGCCGATGAATTCAGCAATTCTCCAATTCGTGTTAATGCCATTAATCCAGGTGCCACACGCACACGAATGCGCGRAAAAGCCTACCCTGGTGAAGATGCAAATACACTGAAAACACCAGCAGATTTGATGCCGCTTTATCTCCATTTAATGGATCCTGCAACCACTGACGTGAATGGCCAATGCATTGACGCACAACCAAAGCGCTAGCGCAGATTCTCGCTACTTCCATTGATTAGAAAGGCAGCAARCGCTGCCTTTTTTCATTTTCTGTACGATAAAAATCTTGCGCCTTTCTGGTAGTTAAATATACTGTATGTATATACAGGTATTTTATTATGCAGAACATCATTCAGACCTAAAAACCACAGTTGATTGGCATGCAAATTCAACAAGGTGCGCTAATGAATCTCGTTACCAAACTTCTGGTATTGATGAGTTAGATAAACTGCTTGGTGGTGGATTCCCACAGCATGGTGTGGTGGAAATGGAATCTGCACTCGGCATCGGTGAATTGCGCTTAACTGGCTAATTATCTTAAACAGCAGCAGGATCTGATCGTGCTGATCCATCCCCCTGCCGTTTTGAATGCCGCTTTTTGGCGTAATATGGATTTTCCCTTAGCCAATTGTCTCGTGATCCACTCAGTGTCAACCAAAGAAGCATTATGGGCCACCGAGCAATGCCTAAAAAGCGGAGTGTGTCGTACCGTTATCCTTTGGCAAGATGAGATGGAGATTCATCAAGTCAAACGCTTACAAATGGCCAGCGAGCAAGGGGTTGTGTAGCTGTTATGTTCCGCCTTATCAATCACCATCGCCTTTCTTTACCACTGTCCTTAAGCTGCGTCTTTCGCCTACCAGCAGGCACTGCGAATCTTCGAACTCTTGAAAACGCCGAGGGGATGGGGACAAGGAGCTGTTGATATTGATTACCACCGTCAGTATCCCCAGCTGTACACTGGCAAGCCAAATACCAAACCACACTGTCATTCCTTTTCCTTGCCGTTATGCAGGGGTGGAACATGCACTTATGGTTATATCTGTCG
>NZ_NPKW01000411.1:0-735 GCF_002265885.1 Vibrio sp. 03_296 | reverse complement strand
CAATCATTTCAGTGATGACGACCCCATTTTTCCAGCGATTGAGCGCAATTTTGTTGTGCGTGGTGCTGACACACATTGGAATAATAGGAACGCCAGCTTCTATCGCCATACGAAAGGCTCCCGTTTTAAAAGGGAGTAAGCCGCGGCCTTTACTACGAGTACCCTTCAGGATAGACCCATACAGACAAATTCCGCGTTTGAATGGCCTCTGCCACTTGCGCGATGGTATCGCGAGCTTTTGACTTATTTTCTCTATCGATCAAAATGTTACCGGTTATCCAGTACAACTGGCCAAAGAACGGTACCCACAATAKGCTTTTTTTGCCGATCGTCACCGTTCGAGGAGGCAACATCCCAGGCGAAGTGACAAAATCAAAAACACTTTGTATGATTGGAAACATAGACGGCATGACTATTTTGGTGAGCATGTTCAGCACCACGCTGAATCAAGGTCATTCCTACGATTTTATGCAGTTGATTAAACCAGCGACAAAACACATGCACGTGTTTGGGACTCCTGACTAAAAGGCAGTAGATCAGTGCGGCGAGTGTTGTGACAACCACAAAGATGGCGGCAAGTAGAATGCGAATGAATGCGAGCAAGRGGCCCCCTGATATGAGAAGATTTGCTCGCAGTCTACTAAAGTAATCGCTCTAATAAAGTGATTTGTTCACATTTTTGTAACGAAGGTAAAGGAATAAGAATTAGCGGACTATTAGTAAAACGATTGCTTA
>NZ_NPKW01000410.1:0-361 GCF_002265885.1 Vibrio sp. 03_296 | reverse complement strand
CCACTACCACCACCGCATGCGGTCACCGCAAGACGCCAGCAAGCTTGGAGTAAAAGATCTTGTTTCATTTTTCTCGCTCGTTCTTTTTGTTTTTCTTAGTGTAATTAATGACTTCAGAACAACAACCAACGAGCTCATCGCGATGATTGATTTTGAACTAACCTAACATAACGGCACCCTATAGGTGCCGTTAGTGAGTTTGTTGAACAATCTAAAATTAGCTCAATGGTCTGAGGTAAGCGAGGAAGCGTTTCTCCGCATTTTTGAATACCCAAAGGATCAAAAACGTCAGCGACATGTAGAACAGGCCTGCGGTTAGAAACGATTCAAACGGAGACGTAATACGCGAGTTCAACCAACG
>NZ_NPKW01000041.1:0-609 GCF_002265885.1 Vibrio sp. 03_296 | reverse complement strand
GAGGTCTAGCCAATGTGCAAAATGCAATGTTTGGTTGGCAGCGGCAGCCCAAAACATCAAGAAGATAGCGTTGGTGGTGAACTATCTACGAAAAATGGGCTTAAATATGGCAGAAATAAGGCAGATACTTGCTTCTGTATACCCATGTAATGAATGGAAACTTCTGCGCACGATATAACAAAAAATATCACGATCGCGACCTACGGTCGCTTCCAAAAAAGAACCCCACTTAAAAAGCGGGGTTCGTCATCAATCTGAGGGGCGACGTGTTCGCCCCTTTTTCTTTGCGAGTAAACTTGTTTACTCATTTCAGCTCTAACAAGTACCCTAGTTCCTAGTTCCTAGTTCCTAGTTCCTAGTTCCTAGCTCCTAGCTCCTAGCTCCTAGCTCCTAGCTCCTAGCTCCTAGCTCCTAGTTCCTTTCTCCACTACAAATTCTCCTCGGCAAATTCAGCTAAGCGGCTGCGTACCACGCCATTAAGGTGAATGTTGGCGCTGCCTTCAAAGTTCTTAAAGCGCTCAACCATGTAAGTTAAACCCGAAGTAACGGGGGTGAGGTAGTGAGAATCGATCTGTGCAAGGTTACCGGAACAGACGATCTTCGTCCCTT
>NZ_NPKW01000409.1:0-860 GCF_002265885.1 Vibrio sp. 03_296 | reverse complement strand
TTCACCAATTGGTGAACTTATCCAAGCGCAATTTGAACCATGGTTAATCGAAGAGCCAGTACGCATTATGGATCTGTGTACGGGCAGTGGCTGTATTGCAAGTTGCCTGTGCTCATGCTTTCCCTGAAGCTCGAAGTGGATGCCTGATTGATATCTCGTGGATGCACTCGCGGTAGCCGAGCAAAACATTCAAGACCACGGCATGGAGCAACAAGTTTTCCCTATTCGTTCCGATCTATTCCGTGATTTGCCAAAAGAGCAATACAACATCATCGTGACCAATCCACCATACGTGGATGAAGAAGACATGAATAGCCTACCAACGGAGTTCACTCATGAGCCTGCCYTGGGCCTTGCTGCTGGAACTGATGGTCTTAAACTCGTGCGTCGTATTTTGGCGAATGCACCGGATTACCTAACAGATAAAGGTATTTTGGTCTGTGAGGTGGCAACTCAATGGTACACATGATGGAGCAATATCCACATATTCCATTCACTTGGCTTGAGTTTGAAAATGGCGGCCACGGCGTCTTCTTGCTCACGCGCGAGCAGTTGTTGGCGTGTGCTGAGGATTTCCGTCTATACAAAGACTAAGCATTAACCCCTTTGCTGACACTTTTTGAGAAAACGCCCSGCTTTAATGATTTAAGCGGGCGTTTTTTCGAGATGACCGAAAAAGACAAAATTGATCGTTTTAGGGGTTTACATCAAAACACAATAGCGCCACTATGAAATCACGAAGAATTGAAATGTATAGCCTGGTTTACAGCGCTAACAATATTTGAGGAAGTAATGGCAGGAAACAGTATCGGACAACATTTCCGAGTAACCACGTTCGGAGAAAGTCACGGTATCGCACT
>NZ_NPKW01000408.1:0-652 GCF_002265885.1 Vibrio sp. 03_296 | reverse complement strand
TTGATCAATCGAGTAATCAAATCGCCATACATCAACAATACAATCACGGTTCCTTACAAGGGCCAAGCCCATTTAGGATYYGCTCTAATAATTTGCGTTTTTTACGACGTAGCTCTTCAGTGAGTAACTGTCCGTTGACGGCGGTTGACTTTTTACTGGCAGAAGACATTTTTTTCTCGTTCATGTTTACAAGCCGCCTATGTTACACCGCTGGTCAAAGCAAACAACTCACTCAGATCAAAGGTGGTTAAATTAATAAAAAACCGCTTGCCAACAAGGGAATAAAARGACAATATTTCAGCATAAATAGTCACAAGGAAGTCATATTGTGAAAATTCGCAGTCACGGCATTAGTWAAGGTTTCAGACAAATCCACTCCATACGTAAACGCGCACCGCGGTAAAACCATGGTTATTCTCCTTGGTGGTGAAGCGATCGCTGACAAAAACTTCAGCAATATTATTAATGATATAGCTCTAATGCACAGCCTTGGTGTTAAAGTGGTTTTGGTCTATGGTGCAAGACCGCAAATCAATCATTTACTTGATAAGCAATCAAGCCAGACCCCCTTATCACAAGCACATTCGTTGTGACTGACGAAAAACTTCAACTTTCGATAGTTATGCAAGCCGCCGGACAGTTGCAATTGGCG
>NZ_NPKW01000407.1:0-704 GCF_002265885.1 Vibrio sp. 03_296 | reverse complement strand
GAATCTTGCCTTCGATACCACGGTCGCCAAAGCCACCAGGTACAAGGATTGCGTCAAGCCCTTGAAGAACTTCAACGCCTTTGGTTTCTACGTCCTGAGAGTCTACATATTTAATGTTAACGCTCAAGCGATTTTTCAAACCTGCATGTTTAAGCGCTTCGTTTACTGATTTATACGCATCAGGTAGTTCGATGTATTTACCCACCATACCGATAGTAACCTCGCCAGTTGGGTTCGCTTCTTCGTAAATCACCTGTTCCCATTCAGACAGGTCCGCTTCAGGAGCAGAAATGCCGAAACGCGCACAAACGAGATCATCAAGACCTTGAGATTTGACCAGTTGAGGGATCTCGTAGATAGAGTCTACACTCTTGATGGATTACCGCTTTCTCAGGAACGTTACAGAACAGCGCAATCTTCTTACGACTCGTTCGCTGGGATCAGTGACGATCTGAGCGGCAAACTAGAATATCTGGTTGGATACCAATTGATAGCAGCTCTTTAATCAGAGTGCTGAGTCGGTTTTGTTTTCACTTCGCCTGCAGCTGCAAGGTAAGGAACGAGTGTTAGGTGCATGAACATAGCGCGTTCACGGCCGATTTCAACGGCTAGCTGACGAATCGCTTCCATAAATGGTAGAGATTCGATATCACCAACAGTACCACCGACTTCAACGATCGCAACGTCGTGGCCTTGAGACACCA
>NZ_NPKW01000406.1:0-1026 GCF_002265885.1 Vibrio sp. 03_296 | reverse complement strand
ACATTCAATACCTCACCAAAGGCTACCAAGTTCGAGAAGGCGAATTTTGGAGTCAAGTGGATCAAGTGGAAAGCTACGCGTTGGAAGGGCGCACTTTCATAAGTTAGATCGTTGCTCCATTTGATCAACGTTATCAATCAATACGTGGTGGATGAGGAAGAGAGTGATTTCGTTGGCCGCGTCGAAACCATCGATGGTGACAAATTGACGCTGCTCGATCTCAGCCGTGAGCGCCTGATGCACCGCAAAGCATGGGACATCACACCGAAAAACATCTACCAAGCGATGGCATTGGACGCCTTGCTCGATCCCGACATCGATCTCAGTGATCCTCAACTGGCGCGGACGGGCAGTGGTAAAACCTTACTGGCACTCGCGGCGGCACTTGAACAAAACCATTGAAAAAGGCATGTTCGATAAGATCATCGTTAACGCCGAAACACCCCAGACATTGGCGAGTCAATCGGCTTCTTACCGGGTACGGAAGAAGAGAAAATGATGCCTTGGCTGGCGGCGGTCACCGATACCTTAGAAGCACTGCACAAGCACGATCACTGCAACCGAAGGATCAGCTGAAGTACATTGTCGACAAAGCCAACATTCAGTTTAAGTCGATCAACTTTATGCGCGGCCGCTCGATCCAAAATGCGTTTGTTCTGCTCGATGAGTGTCAAAACCTCACCGCCTCACAGATCAAAACCATTATTAACTCGCTGTGGCGAAGGGACGAAKATCGTCTGTTCCGGTAACCTTGCAGCAGATCGATTCTCACTACCTCACCCCGTTCACTTCGGGTTTAACTTACATGGTTGAGCGCTTTAAGAACTTTGAAGGCAGCGCCAACATTCACCTTAATGGCGTGGTACGCAGCCGCTTAGCTGAATTTGCCGAGGAGAATTTGAGTGGAGAAAGGAACTAGGAGCTAGGAGCTAGGAGCTAGGAGCTAGGAGCTAGGAGCTAGGAGCTAGGAGCTAGGAGCTAGGAACTAGGAACTAGGAACTAGGAACTAGGAACTAGGGTACTTGT
>NZ_NPKW01000405.1:0-1029 GCF_002265885.1 Vibrio sp. 03_296 | reverse complement strand
TAATTCATAAATCAGATGCCAGAAGTATACCTAGAATGGTCTGCCTTGGCGGCCTTTTTTGCGTTTTGTTCAAAACAATAACTCTGTCAAATATTCGGAAAAAGTTAATTATTTTGGTGAATCTTTCGACTATTCCTTTTTGTCTTAAATTGTTACATTTGTACCTGTTGTTGATGAGGTAGATAACACCTTGGTTTATTTAGTTTTATCTCATAAACAACCATGCAAAGGAGAATAATAATGAACAACTCAAACCTAGGACAAAGTTTGAAAGTGGAAGAAAGACGTCAGTTGCTTCGCCGTGGCATCAAAAACGGCGATTATTGGTGTGCCGTTTGTTGGCGCTAGGACTTCACCAATCAATAGCTCGGTGTTATGACTGATGCGGGCTATAGCTACGTGCACCAGAACAATATTACTTGGTGAGTTGGATGTGTTTACCGAGCCTGGTATTCATTTCCGCATGCCGTTTTTATCGAAAATCACCCAGTATGATCAGGTGATCACGGTGTCGTTTGGCAACAATGCAGGTGAGGATTTCTATCAGCGTTTGGACCCGGTGCAAGTGCGATTTGCCGATACGTATATTAGGGCAAATTCCAGTGACCGTTCCGCTTTAAGTTGAGCACAGATCCGGAAGCGTTAATCCAAAATGCACCGTGAGTTTCGCAACAATAGCAACTTGATTGATGCACTGTTGGTGAAAAACTGCGCGTAACGTCACCGTGATCACCGCTACCCAGTACACGGGTGAAGAGTTTTTCCAAGGTGGCTTAAACCAGTTTAAATCGAAACTGGGTGATCAACTACGTGAAGGGATTTATCTGACCGAGCGTCGTCAAGTGGAAGTGGAACCGCTTCCAACCTGCTGTGGCTGAGATGCTGTTTATGGATGTGCAAAAACTCGAATTGCTGGGCGTAGAATGCATCATCTCTCGCAGCGGCTATACTGGAGAAGACGGCTACGAAATTTCTGTACCCGCAGACAAAAGCAGAAGCGCTTGCTCGTGCATTGACGGCGGAAGAAGA
>NZ_NPKW01000404.1:0-955 GCF_002265885.1 Vibrio sp. 03_296 | reverse complement strand
TGCGAGGGGCGAGTGAGCTGTTTTTAGGCAATCCTTTGCCAAAGCCTCGGAACTTTTAACTTAGTCACAAAAAAACTCCTCACGCCCCCTTGGGATCGTCATGATCACCCCCTATATAGTTAGCACTAGGCCTAGAAGCCCTGCTTCAGGGTAATTATCAAATAAACATGGAATTTTTCAGGAGAGACGACCGATGAACATTCGTCCATTACATGATCGAGTTATCGTAGAGCGCCAAGAAGTTGAATCTAAATCTGCTGGTGGCATCGTTTTAACTGGTTCTGCTGCGGAAAATCAACTCGCGGTGTTGTTCTAGCTGTAGGTAAAGGCCGCATTCTAGAAACGGCACTGTTCAGCCGCTGGACGTTAAAGTTGGTGATACTGTTATCTTTGCAGAGAGCTACGGCACTAARRACTGAAAAGATCGACGGTAAAGAAGTTACTTATCATGTCTGAAAACGACATTATGGCTATTGTCGACTAATAGCAATCGTTGAGTAATTTTTTGCTCTGATTCAAAACGAAATCCAAAACAGAATTTAGAAAGGAAATCAAAGATGGCTGCTAAAGATCGTTTAAATTTGGTTAAATGCGCTTCGCGTAAAAATGCTAGAAGGTGTCAACATTCTGGCTGACGCAGTAAAAGTAACACTGGGCCCTAAAGGCCGTAACGTGGTACTCGACAAATCTTTCGGTGCACCAACGATTACAAAAGATGGTGTATCGGTCGCGCGTGAAATTGAACTTGAAGACAAGTTCCAAAACATGGGCGCACAAATGGTGAAGCAAGTGGCTTCACAAGCAAACGACGTAGCGGGTGACGGTACGACAACCGCGACGGTACTTGCGCAAGCTATCGTAAATGAAGGTCTTAAAGCCGTTGCTGCGGGTAATGAACCCATGGATCTTAAGGCGTGGTAATCGACAAAGCCCGTAGCGGCGGCGGTTGAAGAGC
>NZ_NPKW01000403.1:0-1364 GCF_002265885.1 Vibrio sp. 03_296 | reverse complement strand
TTGTAGTACTCGTGGCGTCAGTACGCCCCCCCAAGTATCAAATACCATTACTGATTGGCGCACCCGCTTTAATTTGTGCGTTTAGGTATTCGATAACGCTGTCTGCTAGCTTATCGAGAAGTAGGTGCAGAGTTTGTGGTTCTGCGTACATCATTTTCTTGATCTTAGTGAAGGCTTTTGAGCTGCCGCCTTCAACCATGTAAGTGGCGAGCGTCCACGGGCTACCAGAAAAACCAATCAGCGGTACGTCACCGTTCAAGTCTTTGCGGATTTGACGCACAGCGTTCATGACATATTGCAGCTCGACCTTCTGGATCCGGCACGCCGATTTTTTCGACGTCTGCTTTGCATGTGATTGGGTTATCGAAGATCGGGCCTTCGCCTGTTGAGAAGCGCAGACCTAATCCCATCGCATCTGGGATAGTCAGGATATCAGAGAACAGAATGGCAGCATCCAGCGGAAAGCGGCGAAGTGGCTGAATGAGTCACTTCAGACGCGAGCTCTGCATTTTTACACAAAGACATGAAATCGCCCGCTTGAGCACGCGTTGCTTTGTATTCTGGTAGGTAACGACCTGCCTGACGCATCATCCATACCGGTGTGCAATCTACAGGCTCTTTCAGTAATGCACGCAGATACGATCATTTTTAATTCAGTCATTCCGTAATTCCAGTTGTTAGGCTTTTTATAGAGCGCCATTCTACACTGATTAGCACAAAATACCGCCTGCTTTGCGCCCTGGATCAAGTTATTAACTTTTAAATCAATGCTTAGTTTGCACCCAACAAATAACAGTGTTAAAATTTGTTACGCTAGCGAAACTATAATTACAAACTGAGCACTCAGTGTTCAGCATCTTCATAACGACATCTTACTTACCCCCTCCCTCTCGGAGGGTTTTTTTTATTTATTTTTCAACAAATTAAAAGACCACCAATCTGGTGGCCTTTCACATTTAAGTTGCATCTAATCAAGATTCACACACTTGTTTGATGATGCCTTTTACATAGCCTTTGCTGACATAAGTCGGACAAAGAGCCGCTCGAACCGATTTGGATTCGATAACATAATTTTCAAAATTTGCCAAAGCCGTCCCGACACAAACGGTGGTTGCCACTTCTTTTGCCAAGGMCAAAWTCGCATTTTCGGGCGTTCTAAGTGTACAGCAGCGCATTCGCTACTTTTTCATCCGCACAGTATTGAGATGATTGCTTCACCGCAGAAGCAAAAAATGGCACTGATAGAGACTTAGATACGTTCTGGTAAACTTTAACCCCTTCAGCAAAGCTCAACTCCGCTTGAGGCGATAAGGTTGCAAGCAGATTGCCATAATTCTCCACACAGCTTTCGGCAGAGTAACGCA
>NZ_NPKW01000402.1:0-1494 GCF_002265885.1 Vibrio sp. 03_296 | reverse complement strand
TGTACTTAGCCAACATTTAAAATAATGGCCGACTGGAGAAAAATGCACTGAGGCAATCCACGGAGCACGCAGTGAGATGTGAACTGAACGTTTGGTCTTGCCATGTCTAACCAAGTGTATGAAAGACAATAAAAACGGGATGCTTTCGCATCCGTTTTTATTTAGATTCTGAAACTTAGTACATCATTGGTAGTGTCATTAAACCAACGATAACTGCGATCATTACCAGTCCTTGCTTTTGAGAAGAAGACATCACAACACTACCTCCATAAACGGTTGATGAACTCTATGTGTGCAATATAGCATCGATTTTAAGGCTTGATCAATAGTATCTTTTTAAATCATCTTTAAAAAATAACTTAACTATGAATAATTGACCCYGATGTGGCAATGAAACAGTGTTTTTTGACTGCTTTCTTTATGCTCTTATTTGTGTTTTTCTTATGGTTTGTGTTTTAACTTAATGTTTTATATTGGTTTTTTATTAATGTGATATTGCTCAAATAGTGTTTAGTGCTCTTTGTCTGGTGTTGGTGGTTCTTGGTTGCTATTTTGGCTTAATAGTCATGTTTTTTGATGGTCTTGTTTGAAATTTAAGAAAGTCAATAGAGGCTATGTAGGGGATTTATCATTGGATGAGAAAACAATGATGTGATTAGTGGTCTATTCTGGTTGTACCAGCTTGAGTTCGGATTTTCTTTTGTTTTATGGTTTAAGTTGTTGATTTTGTTTTTATTACCAATGTTTTAATCTGTTTTTTATTTGTTTTTCACTCTATTGTTATTCATTCACTCTGATAATGTCCGACTTATTTTGCTTTGAGTTGGTTTAACGTTTGCTTTCTGTGTTTTGTCACACTTTTATCGAGAAGCTCTGAATTTAAAACGCGTTGCTGTGAGTCGATACTGTAAACTTGCAGTTTTGCTCTAAGCTCTGGCTTGCTTCACAATAAGCAGTGATTCGCAATCAAGATCCAACTTTCGCCTTTTACTGCTTTACATAATCCTCTTGCTACCTAGACTAGCCGCGTAACAAAGAGAAGGGTAATACAGATGTGGAGTTGGCTAGCGATAGGCTTATCTGGTAATGACATCCGTTTTGGGTGCTCGTCAAGCGAGTTCCAGTTTCCAGTCTACTGTTTTTTAAAGTGTTCACTCTGGTGTTGTTATTGATCTTGGTGCTGACCCAAGGGCCAGATTCTGCGCACAGCTATTGGATTGCCGCAGGCTTGTTATGTGTCGATTTTTGCCGACAACGCTACCATTCTTTGAAATTCAAAAAAAACGCTCTATTTTCAGGTTTTCTCCTCGCGCAGCTTTGTTACAGCAAATCTTTCTGGTTACAGCTCAATGGTGACATCGTTTGGTGGCTCCTTGCCTTACTGTTGGCAGCGAGTATCGTGGCGTTTTTCTTACTCCTTCCTCAATTGGATTCCTTGGTTTTTCCCGTCGTGATTATGGGCATTATGTTGGTGCAGTTGGCTTGGGCTGCTGG
>NZ_NPKW01000401.1:0-357 GCF_002265885.1 Vibrio sp. 03_296 | reverse complement strand
TTTCAGGTGATTCACCTGGCTAAATGCCTTGGCTGATGGGCCCTGGTTTCTTACGAAGCCTTGCCGTGTCAGCGAGGTGGCATTATAGAGATCGGCGTCACGTTGGCAAGCCCTTTTTCACGTTTTTTTGATTTTCTATCGTTTGAGTGTTTTTTATTCTAAACGGTGAATTTTTACTACTCTTCTCACTCGATATTACTATTGATAAGGCTTTATAAGGAGGAAAAATGAGTTCGATTAGAAGTTACAAAGGCATTCATCCCCAAATAGGCGAACGCGTCTATATCGATTCAACCTCTGTCATTGTCGGTGATATTCGAATAGGTGACGATTCGAGTATTTGGCCATTGGTTGCGG
>NZ_NPKW01000400.1:0-1117 GCF_002265885.1 Vibrio sp. 03_296 | reverse complement strand
ATTCGCTACAGCAATCAGACAGAATGGCGCTAAGATTGGCCAAATCGAGGTTAACTGCCATTGTGATGCGAATGAAATCAGCAGTGCGGCGACGCTAAACAGATCCAATCAGTGACGAATGGACTTTTCATCACCAAATTTACGTACGCCAACTTTACCTAAGTATCCGCCGACCATAAACGCGATGGTTTGCGGCACAAAGCTCATGCCGATGTCTTTGGCATCGTAGCCAAGCTGCGCCATTATTTCAGGCATACCGGTCAGGTAAGCAAAGAAAGCGGCAGACGCGGTGGCGAACATCAGGACGTTGCCCAAATAGGTTTTTGAGCTGAGTAGATGTTTGATATCCGATGTTACACTGCTTTGCTTTGGCTCATTAGCGACACTAGGCTGTGCCACGTTGTTGCCGCAACCAAGACCAATCCCAGGTACTGTTAACGCGAACAAAAATACTGTGCCAACCAAAGCTATCTGCTAATACAACATCCCAACTGAGGGGCGAGCGCAGGAGAAAGCGCCACCAGCGGCATAATGGTAGCAAAAATTTGTTGGACTACTGCTGGAGTACGTTGATGACCATGGCTTGCAGATCACGGCCGGCGCGCACACCCGATCGCTTGCACAAAACGCAAGCTGAGCAGTTGCCAAACTTGATCACTGAACGCCAAACCCAATGAGGCCAGCGTAAACAGAGCAAGGCCAGCTGCCAAGGTATTACGGTGGCCAAACTTATCAGAGGCAAGGCCCCAAAGCAGTTGACCGACTGCCATGCCGACCAAGAAAACGGTTAAAGAGAGCGCGATCTGCTCTGGTCCGGTCATAAAGTCGATTTCCATCGCTTTAAAGGCAGGGAGATACATGTCTGTTGCGACAAAGCCGAGCATCGAGAGGGCTGCAAGATACACAAGCTGTAATTTTGAAATGTTCATAGTTATTCCATTCAATTTTTTTCATCTACAAATGTTTTGTGATCAGTTGGCGCCAACCCTGATTTATATGCCCTGCTATTCTATTTTCGCTATTTGATAAATAAAAACGCTAAAATTCGTGGTTATCAATCAAAATTTTTGAAAGGTAGGCTGTGTTTTCAAAACCGTCGCTAGAAATGTTGGATACC
>NZ_NPKW01000040.1:0-4889 GCF_002265885.1 Vibrio sp. 03_296 | reverse complement strand
TGGCCGCTATAAAGGCAAACGAATTATCCAAGGTGGGCGCGCTCAGGTGCGTACAGTCCTGTATATGGCGATGATGTCTGCAATGCAATCTAACCCTGTTTTTAAGACCACATATCAGCGATTACTGGAAGCAGGAAAACCCAAAAAAGTAGCCATCATTGCCTGTGTTAGAAAGATGGTTGTGATCCTGAATTCAATGCTAAGAGACGGAACTATGTGGAATGAAAATATGGCGAAAAATTAACTATTGACGCCATACTCGTTTGTTAGGCGATTTTTAATACGTCTCGTACTTATAAACACCAATTTCAACTGCCTTCTGATTGGCATACTTAAACCAAATATTATTTGTAACGTCCGCATGCTCCGTTTTATCAGGTAAACTTCGCTGATCTTTTTCTTCTTGTGATATGGGTCTTATTGAGTCATATCCTTGAACATAAGAGCCGCTACCGTCCGTTGTGGGCTCAAGTTGCTGGCCCAGAATGGATTCAGATTGGGCTTTTGATATACCTAAACAATAGTCTCCAATACATGAAGGAAGCTCTATTTGGCTCTGGCTACAATCTAGCCCTGGTTTTCTATCGTGCACACTGACTCTTGTGATTATTGGATGCCCTCCGAAGACAACATAAGTAACATTATCAATATAACAATACCCTTTTTCAGAATGGCCTTGAGGTAATCTTTGAAGTTTAGATGGGCCTAGTAAGTTAAGTACATCTTCATATGTCGATTGACTGACTTCAATACCCACATAAGTTGACGGCAAATCGCTAGAGACAGCAGACCAAGAGACTAGCAACAGAATTGCACTTGAAGATTTCAACATAACTACCTCGCCTAACGCTGCGTTAAGGGGTGAGTGCCGCATAAACCAAGCTTCCGCAGACCACTTTCACCACCAAAACCAACCGCATACCAAAAATGCCACGCGGCATGAATCCCGCTTAAACGCCTTGTTATGCTTAAGCTTCAATGGCTTACGTTTGACCAGAACCAAGATTAACTCGACTTTGATTCACAAACAAAAGGCAAAGATTAGAAAACCGAAATGAATCATAGTTTTGACAATCAGGCTCGAGATTTTGGCAAATCTAGTTTGAAGTTTGAAAACCTAGAAATGGATTTCTGATTGAGCCAACCGCCCTAACCTCGCGCTTACCCGAAAATTGATTGAGGCAACGCTCTGAATTTTCAGCGCCAAAGAATAAGCGTCCAAAAAACAGCGCTCAAAAAAGCCAACTTGCCGACAAACATCAAACTGAAAAGCCGAGGGAACAAAGAAAACCATAAACCACTGATTTTACTTGATTAAGCATAACGCCGCGTTAAGGGGCGCAGGCACGCACTACAAACGTTACCGCATCACACCCTAACCACTAAATAAACTGCAAGCCAAAAATGCCACGCGTGCCAAGTCCCACTTGAACGCTTTGTTATGCGCCTTGCATCCAAGCTCAACTAATACCATAATTAGGTATCTATTGGTACTAAGGACTAAGTTATGGCTAAGAACACTAGTATTACTTTGGGTGACCATTTTGATGGTTTTATTGCTAATCAAATCCAAAGCGGCCGCTATGGCTCTGCAAGTGAAGTTATTCGTTCTGCTTTACGTTTACTTGAAACCCAAGAAACTAAAATGAACACTTTACGCCAGTTGCTTGTTGAGGGCGAAGAAAGTGGAGTTGCGGATTATGACCTTGATTCGTTTATCAATGAGTTAGATAGCGAAGAGAGAAAATGAGACCATTTCAGTTAACTAACAAGGCGAAATCTGATTTAAGAGATATAGCCTTGTTTACCTCTCGACGTTGGGGTCGCGAACAGCGAAATATTTATCTAAAACAGTTTGATGACTCATTTTGGCTGTTAGCCGAAAATCCTGACATTGGTAAAGCCTGTGACGAAATTCGCGATGGCTACAGAAAGTTTCCACAAGGAAGCCACGTAATATTTTATCGTCAGATCGGCAGTCAAAATATTGAGATTATCCGTATCCTTCACAAAAGCATGGATGTGAATCCAATTTTGGGCGCATAACGCCGCATTAAGGTGTGAGCAGCGCTTGGCTATACTTGAGCGAAGCGAAACTGCCAAGCGTTGCGAATCACTCTTAAATGCTTTGTTATATGCTTGCCAATGCTTTCGCAACGTCCATTTCAATATGATGCAATTTCATCTTTTTATCGATAATCTCTTGTTCTGTGAATCTACTATTATTTGACCAATAGATTCCTTTGAAAAAGCAACGTTCAGCTAGTTCTGCATTGTACTCGCGTACAAGAATGGAGGTCGAGTACCAACATTCTGATAATTCCCTTTCGACAGTGTCTGACTTAGACTCAGCATTATCAAGAACAGACTTCATGTACACTGCTGTTCTGTCTAAAGAGGTCATTAGTGACTTAATAGCTTCATTTTCTTTCTTCGCTTTGTTTTCTTTACGGTTTACGTAAAACTCTACCCATTTGATCGCTGCCTCACTTAACGAAGATACATCTGAAATTTCTAGTAATGCCATTAAAACTCCTAATTAAAAATTAACTTGGGCATATAACGCTGCGTTAAGGGGTGAATGCCGCATAAAGCAAGCTTCCGCAGACCACTTTCACCACCAAAACTCACTGCAAAACAAAAATGCCACGCGGCATGAATCCCGCTTAAACGCCTTGTTATGTTTAAGGCTCAAAGGGTTAAGTTTGCGATACCAATAGCTTAACTCGACTTACCTTTGCAAACCAAAACCAGACGCTAAAAAGCTGAATTAAATCATAATTTTGATTGTGCCGACTTTGAGTTTTAACGTGAGAAATCGAAAAAATAGGGCTCTAACTTTGAAATCAAAATCACTTAACTCACCTCGCCTACWCTCTGCATTTCAATGAGGCAACTCTCTGAACTTTTAGCGCCCACGAATTGGAGTCCAGAAAACAGCGACCACTGAAGTTAACCTGCCGACAAAACCAAAATTAGAAATACGAAGGAACAAAGAAAAGATGCAACCAACTGATTTTACGTGACTAAACATAACGCTGCGTTAAGGGGTGAATGCCGCATAAACCAACTTTCCGCAGACCACTTTCACCACCAAAACTCACTGCAAACCAAAAATGCCACGCGGCATGAATCCCGCTTAAACGCCTTGTTATGCTTAAGCTTCAATGGCTTACGTTTTAATTGAATTAAGATTAACTCGACTTTGATTTACAAACAAAAACCAAAACGTAGAAAACCGAAATGAATCATAGTATTGACAATCAGGCTCAGAATTTTGGCAAATCTAGTTTGAAGTTTGAAAACCTAGAAATGGATTTCTGATTGAGCCACCCGCCCTAACCTCGCGCTTACCCTAAAATTGACTGAGGCAACTCTCTGAATTTTTAGCGCCCAAGAATGGATGTCCAGAAAATAGCGCCCACAAAAGCCAACTTGCCGACAAATACCAAACTGACAAGCTGAGGGAACAAAGAAAAACCATAAACCACTGATTTTACTTGATTAAGCATAACGCCGCGTTAAGGGGTGAATGCCGCCTAAACCAAGTTTCCGCACACCACTTTCACCACAAAAATTACCGCAAACCAAAAATGCCACGCGGCATGAATCCCGCTTAAACGCCTTGTTATGTGTTTGAATTAACAGCTAAAGATTATCTTTTTTGACCACAAAGCGCGATAATTTATGCCCCAATGCGAAACTTACTACCGCTACAGTAACAGTAACTATTATTGAGAAAAGATAGCCAACTGTTGCCGAGACACCAAAACCCCAAACGAAAGAAAATACCAAACCCTGAAAAGCTTCGTAAGGCCAAACGAGAAGCGGAAAGTGGGATCCGTCCATGATGACGAAAACTAGGGTACTCAAAGATAAAACCGATGATAAGAACCCAATGATATTGTGACGATTCATACTAGTAATCCACTAGAAACATTTTCCGCAATTCTAATTTTTACTTTTTGATTTAGAAAGATAAATTCCGGAAAGACACATAACGCCGCGTTAAGTGGTGAGCAACGCAGACCACCAACCTTAAACCATTGTACCTTAAACACCAAAACCGAATTGAACTCAAGTCGCCAAGCGTTGGGAATCCGTCTTAAACGCCTTGTTATGTGGATGTTCCCGCTAGCACCAAAACAGTAATTGCACCAAACAATATCCATGATAGATGCTTTCCTTTTGATCCCAAAAGGGCCGCCAGAAAGTGCATACCAAATGTAATAGCGATTATCTGTCCAACTAGTTGTTTACCAAACTCTGGCTGCGCTAGAACCACAACAATGCCAGCTAGCCCCAACCAGGCTACTGACGTTAAGTGCCATGCAAACCTCAACGTACGTTTAGTAAAATCATCACTTCCTAAAATCTTTGGCAAATTGTCACGCTTAAACAACCTAGAAAGGATAAAACGTTCACCGAGGTAAGAATGAGCAAAAGATACAACCATTAGCAAAAAAGCTGCGAGATATAAAAGACTTTCCATTTTCTCCTCCATCCACATAACGCCGCGTTAAGGGGTGAACAACGCGATACCACCTAACTTAAACCATTGTGCCATAAACACAAAAGCTCAACTTTGAACCAAAACTGCCAAGCGTTGAGAATCCCTCTTAAACGCTTTGTATGGGAAATTATCCCCATTAATCGACCTGTTTCGGGTAATGTGAGACCCAGGCTTTAGCCGCAACTAAAGCTTTCTATGTTGTAGTTCGATTGAACGCTGGCTCCTCTATCGAGAGACCGATAACAAACATGAACGCGACATAGAACTCCAAGCACCAAACTCGAATACTCGACTGGGTCTCGAACCCGCATTACGCAAGCAAGAGTTAGCTTATTATGAATACAAACACACTTCAAAATATTAATGTCGGTGTGGA
>NZ_NPKW01000004.1:0-1159 GCF_002265885.1 Vibrio sp. 03_296 | reverse complement strand
GCGTGCTGGCTTATCATCCTTGGCTTTGGTCGTGCGTACATCAACACGCACATCCTCTTCGAAGATCTCTATTTTTAACATGGTATGTTCCTATGCTGTTCGAAGCTGAACAACGTTGTCATTGGCAAGTAATTGGCGAGTTAACGGGCCGAACTCAGGCTCCAAGTACCAGTCCGGATATTGTTGGGAGAAGTCAACGGTGATTACATCAACCAACGGCACAACCTTATTCATGCCATTGCCTTGTAAGTTCTGTAGTTGAGCCTTGGTAAAACCTGACTCGATAAGAGTGTTCAAGTTGTTGTAAAACGTCTGTTTAACAGAGAATGATCTTTTGACTTCGAGGTAACCTTCATTGACCAGGCGACGATAAAACGAGAACGCCCTATCCGCTTTTGCATAACTAACGTTACCCTTTGGCGTTACTTTCTGGTGCTTAAGTCTCAAGGTATTTTGTACTAATTCATCATCATAGATATTCATGGAGTGACCCCTGTATGTGTGGTTTATCAGCTCTCCATATGTCATTAGCCATAACTCTTGGATTAACTCTTTGCCTGTTTCTTGGAGCTGCTGTTGGTAGTTAATTAGGTCGTTGATTTTTGTCGGTATATTCAGTTCTTTTAATTTGCGTTTCGTTACGCTTGCCTCAAAGCGGATTAGCCATCTAACAAAGCGGTGCAGTCGTGGGTCAGACATTGCATCAACAATAGATTGAGCGTGCTTATCACCCTTCTCTGCCTTTGCCCGATAATCGTTGTATTGCTTCTCGAACTCGTGTTGTTTTGAGTAACACTTACCACGCCAGTGTGAAGATGCTCTGTTGTGATAACACGTTGTTTCGTATTCACTACGTGACGCTTTAACTTGCCCGTGAGACACGTTGGCCATATGAGCGATTGCCTGTTTTGCTTTCTGTTCAGTGCCAACATTTGCCGAGAACGTGCAGTCCAACTGCATCACTTCAGCTAAATCCCATTCAAGCATATCTGCAAGCATCGGGTGAGAGAGTTCCAGCGCGGAACACATTTCAGCATACCCAAGCAGTATTGAGCATGGGCCGAAGATGTTGTGGCCTTGTAGGATTTTCGCTGGACTGGCTTTGATTTCGACAGATGGCGGTACGTTAGGAGAACCATTGTTGAACTTGATAGCGACA
>NZ_NPKW01000399.1:0-314 GCF_002265885.1 Vibrio sp. 03_296 | reverse complement strand
AAATGAAAAGACATATCTATGGGAATCCATATTGGGATACGAACAACCATTTAATTTTATTAAAAACAACTTAAATAACCTTAATTGCAACATCAGCACACCTGATTATCTCTACTATTTTAAAAACCCTGTAGTACCTAATGGCGTTGATTTGATGCTACTAAGCAGATGTGAAATTAAGGGATATAAACGTAGAGAAAAAAAACAAGAAGAATAAATTATTAATACTAGTGATAATTCCTTATTTTAACCTATCTCATGTCAGGTCTATGCTATGGATATAGTTAAACAAGACATATATGACTTAACACCAA
>NZ_NPKW01000398.1:0-624 GCF_002265885.1 Vibrio sp. 03_296 | reverse complement strand
AAACTCGGCACCGGAATTTCACCGTTGGCAAACTTTTGTTTTAGCTCAAGAAACTTACCTTCGAGAACGCCACGAGCGGAAATTCGGCTGCTCTGACGGCTGGCCATCGCCGCTAGTTGGCTCTCTTTCGGGCGAGAAGTGAAGTACTTCATGTTTTTCCATTGCGGTCAGTTTTTTTCTGCCACACCCCGTGATGTGCACTTGACGCTCAAGCGGGTGCCAAGGAAAGTGAAGGCTGATCTTGCTGTTGTGCTCTAAGTGCTGCGCCTTGCGGCTGCCCAAATTGGTATAAAACACAAAGCCGTATCTTTATCGACATTTTCAGCAAACGATACGTTGAAAAGGCATGCCATCTTTGTCCACGGTCGCGACGTCATGGCCGTCGGATCACTCAAGTTCGCCTTGATCGCTTGCTCTAGCCAAAAGTTAAACTGATCAATTGGGTCGTTTTTTAAATCTTTACGACGCAAGCCGCCTTTGGTGTATTCACGGCGAATATCGGCAAGTTCCATCTTCACTCCTTCACATATTTTTTGCCGATTGTGCGCCCGAATGTGTTCAAACTCAAGCCTTGAAGCCCGCCTGTTGTTACAAGCGCGATTCGCTCCAATGCTCAGACACCAG
>NZ_NPKW01000397.1:0-792 GCF_002265885.1 Vibrio sp. 03_296 | reverse complement strand
AAAAGGCAGCAAGGGCAACACAATCAGCACGGCAGCCCACATACTGCCATGTGCATTGGCGAAGGCAGACACTTGTGGGGCTCCTTTGGTGTAGTTTGTTGCTATGCCGTAGCAACATGCGGCCATGACGCCAGCAGTGATAGGCAGTGACGGCTTGCTGACCCAACGATTGATGGCATCCCAACCCACCGAGCACCACCACCCCAGTTACCCCTAACATCAAGCCGAACACTCCTTTGGTGGAAATGGGGGTTTTATGCCAGAAAAAACCAATCACCGTGCCCCAAATCGCCGCGGTTGAGTTGAGTACCGCCAGCGTAGAGGTCATCAATGGTTGCGCCGCGTAGGCAAAACAAAGAAAAGGCAACGCCGTATTGAACAGGCCAATGATAAAAAAGTGTTTTGGATGACTGAGCAAAGCACGAATGTGTTTGCGCAGGTAGAGGGACACCAGCAGTAAACTGATGGACAGCAAACAATCACAGAAAGCTCAATGAGATACGCAGGACCAAAACTGATGAGCTGCGATGCGCATAAATAGGAATGAACTTCCCCAAATAGCGGCAAGGCAGACGAGACGAAGAAAGCTAGCAGCAGACATTAAGTGTATTTTCTTTGTGTTGATTATTGTAGTTTTGTGTAAACGAGAGAAGTATACGTGAATGGAATAAATAAGCTAGCGAGGGAGAAAGGCCACTTCACAGAGGAAGAGAATCAACCTCTGTGAAGTGTATGGAATGATGGTGGATGAGTTTAGTAACCAATAATGTATTTTGTTTTTATTCTTGGCTT
>NZ_NPKW01000396.1:0-590 GCF_002265885.1 Vibrio sp. 03_296 | reverse complement strand
CGTCGATCCCACGTTCAAAAGGATCGGCATCGCGGCCCCAAATCTCCCGTGCAATATCATCGCGAGACAAAATCGATTCGGCATGGGAGAGAAAAAGTGCCAGCAACGAGAGGTCTGCGCCACTGAGCTGTTTGACGTTTTGACTGGGTATGGTGAGTGAGCTGGCGTGTCACGGTATCGAGTTGCCAGTCAGCAAAACGGATTTTACGAGCAAGGCGCAAATCACTGTGATTTTGGCTACGACGCAAAATGGTTTTGATCCGCGCCAATAACTCTCTTGGGCTAAAGGATTTGGTGATGTAGTCGTCAGCCCCCATTTCAAGACCCGCGACGCGATCAGCCTCTTCCGCCACAGGCGTGAGCGATGATGAGTGGCACGTCTGAGTGTCGACGGATTTTCTGGCACAGAGTGAAGCCATCATCGCCCGGCATCATGATGTCTAAGATGATCAAATCTGGCGGACAGAGTTCAAGYTTCTTCCACATCACTTGACCATTCTCGGCGCACTGCACGTCAAAACCGGCTTTGCCTAAGTAATCTGATAAGGCTTCTCGTAAGTCTTGATGGTCATCCACGACCAGAATCCGTT
>NZ_NPKW01000395.1:0-933 GCF_002265885.1 Vibrio sp. 03_296 | reverse complement strand
TTGTTAAAGCGATCCACCATTACGARRTAAATATTCGCGTTGCGGTAATCGGATGGGCGCGCTTTTTTGTTTTGTTTAACCGGTTCCAATAGCACCAAACCGCCGGATTGCGCCGACGGCGTTAAGCTGACTTTACCCTGCTTAACGCTCACCACTTGGCCGCTATAGGCGTCACGCAGTGAGGTGCCCTCTTTGAAGCTGTCGCCCAGTTCAATCGTCACTTCTCCGCCTTGGTAGACTTCACAAGTCACCTGCGGCAGTGGGCGTTTGAACTCGGTTTGGCGACCTTTTTCGCTTCACGTTTAAATGTCAGCGTGTGGGCGTTCGCGTCCAGTTCAAAGCTGTMGTCACCCGTAAAGCGAATTTTTAGCGGAAGTTCCGTCACTTTACCGCAGTTCAGCGCCATGGGTTGATTGAACTTGATCACCTGCGCATCGGGCGCTTGGCAATCGCCTTCCAACCCGGTGATTTTCAGTTGATAACTGTCTTTGACCAGCGACACCACTAATGGCTGCTCGGCACTGAGCGGAAAATCTCGGCTGTTGGTGGTGGTTGAAATGGTTAAATTCGGCTCGGCAATTCGCCGCTGCCGAGCTAAAGGAGCAAAGTTAGGGTTATGGCGTTCAAGTTTCATCGTTCAAATCCGTTGTTCACGCCTTACCCTCTCAAATCGCAACAGATGCTTAAACCAATAGATACTTAAAACTATGGCGCTTTAAAGGTAGACGTTTGATCGTTTTATCACGCTCAGAATAAAACGACGGAATAACAAACACATCCTTCTCACTCCCTACGCCCTAAAACTTTGCCGAGGTCACAAATTCGCCGACTAGGGGCGTAGAAAAACGCCTGCAACCAGTGCAGGCGTGGCAAAGAAGAGCCAAATATCTTCGATTTCTAAAGCAAATATCTTCGATTTATGAAGATAGTGAA
>NZ_NPKW01000394.1:0-876 GCF_002265885.1 Vibrio sp. 03_296 | reverse complement strand
TCGACAAACACCGCTTCCACTTCTTGTCCTATCAGTGGGCTGAGCACTGCATGAGGAGCTTTTGACTGTGGTGCTATAGTTAGATCGCATGGAGACCAAAACGGTGGCAGTAACAGAGCCAACGCCAACACCACACCTAATACCAACAATGATCACGGCGTTTTCAGCGTCCACTTCACCAAGCCTGTTTTCACCAACAGCCAGCAGATGAACACATAGGGCAGCATTATCTCTTTCATGCGTTATTCTCTGTTGATTTATTGTTTCGTACACCATTGCGGATGATGTTAGAGAGCTCTTTGGCCAACACATCCCAACGTGCAAAGGCAATAATGATCGCCAACACCCACCATGCTTATTCGACAACATAACCCGCACAGTGATAAAGCAAAGACCAATTGGGTGTGAGCACTCGACATTTCAGAGGCTCGATGAACCGCCACTTCGTGTAAACGCCAAAAAAGATAAACCACATAGATAAGGACGGCGACGGTGACAAAGAAAATGAATCCCATAAAGATCTCAGAATCCAACAGGCGCAATATGCTCGGTATAGCCATGAGAAAATAGCTTTCAGGCAAGTCTTTACCGTGAATGGCCCCCAATTTGGATAGCGCAAGTGACGAGCCGACTAACGTGCCAATCACCAGTAGGGCTTTAAAAATAAACCGTAGGATGCCCATAACAAACCTTGTTATTTTGATGCCTAGACCTTCCTTTGGCACTAGGGTTTCTGCAGAGGTAGACATGATGTAGAGCCTTGTTTTATTGGTCGTTTAAACTCAGCATTTTACAAAATCGTTCTAATCAATTGGGAATTGTCGCTATTCCATTCAGTCGCCCTTACTTTTGCATCTTTTTTTGATTCAACGACGG
>NZ_NPKW01000393.1:0-745 GCF_002265885.1 Vibrio sp. 03_296 | reverse complement strand
AACTTATGTGCCCTACTCATGCAGGACTTTTTGTTTAGGTCGTATTCCTCAATAACATATCGAGTAACGTTCGTTTTGACCGTGATTAATTTCACAAGTTAAATGATAAACACCTGACCGTTACAATTCGTTTTTGAACTACTTAGGCAGGTTTCATTCCTTAACCGTTTATTAACTATGCTTCTTCTTATGACAGAAAAATGGCATTTTTGTTCCGTTTTCCTGACGATTACAAAACATACAATTTTTGTACCATTAAAAGTAGGACACCATTTGCTGCTTCGACAAGCCTGCATAGACGAATTCAGCGCTAATAAAAAGAAAATGTGATGTCACGCATTCCGAGTGAAGGTGAGATAAAAAAGCGCTGCGACCAATTTGCCATTCGCTTTGTGCGAGATCTCTTACAAGCCTTGTAAGCTTTTCACTTTTTATTTCGAGGAAAACGTATTAATCAACAGGCTAAGTTATTGTATTTTATTAACTATCACTTTTTACTCTAAAATACACGAAAAAATTCTCTGCAGACAATTGCCGCCAACCGACAAAAATTCAATACTGTCTTCGTCAACAGGATGTTGGCGGGAACAGGAACAAAGCCTAAAGGATTGGGTATCTTCAGGATGAAGATTTGATAGCTTAGGATGAGTTGTCAGCAAGGACGTTACACTCTGGGATAGAGTTACGCCAGTCAGGATGACAGGCCAGGAAGGACACCGCTAGGAAGGCGATGGACAAAGGATTA
>NZ_NPKW01000392.1:0-478 GCF_002265885.1 Vibrio sp. 03_296 | reverse complement strand
CAAAAACTCGCGCAGTTAGATCGGCTCAGTATCATTGAGTTACAACCAAACAATCGAATTAAGCTTAAGATTTCCAAAGAGTTTTCTTGGATTGCTGGTGGTCCTATCCAACGATTTTTCCAACAACAGGTACAACAGGCGTTTTTCCACAGTTACTTCTCTGCTTCGGATGAAAAATTGGTCATGGCAACCGGATTGATGTCGACGCCGACCAACCAAAAATGCAGCAAAACTGCAAAATTGATCACTGAGTTTTAATGCCGCCTGCCAAGATGACAGTGAACTCGCGATTGAAGATCGTCACGGCACCTCGATGGTTCTCGCTATCCGACGCTGGACCTTTCCCATGTTTTCTGAGTTAGAAAACAGACCAACCGAGCGAGAAAAGTAACACCAATTACACCAAAGGTAACGATATACGTTACTTTCATCATTAAAATCGCCTCAAAAGGTCACTTCTGCCATTCTAGCCTGCCAT
>NZ_NPKW01000391.1:0-909 GCF_002265885.1 Vibrio sp. 03_296 | reverse complement strand
ACGAGACATAAGTCCTCCGATGAATTTGATTAAATGAATATACAAAACCAATATGACACAGTTGTGTCTACTCCTATCCTGTTGGCAACAAAAAAGTCTTTAAAACTGTCGACAAGCAGAACAGAGGTATTTGATGAAGGTGATTGATTTTAAATGGATTACACGATGGGGCAGAGCAGGAGATGGCGTGGTCGTGTTGCACCACGTCATAAATTATAGCGCAGTTACGTTTGCAGCTTGTGGGCCTTTTTTGCCTTGTTCAACTTCAAATGTTACGCGTTGGCCTTCTGCCAAAGTTTTAAAACCTGTTGAAACGATAGAGTTGAAGTGAACAAACACATCGTTACCACCGTTGTCTTGAGAAATAAAACCGAAACCTTTCGTTTCGTTAAACCATTTTACAGAACCAGTTACTTTATTAGACATAGATACCTCTAAGTATTAAATTTTCGATTAATTAATTGCTGATAACAAAGCTATTATGGGTATAAAGGAAAAGCTGTCGCAGAGGCTAAACGAAGGGTATCGAAAGATAACTGGAGATTAAACTTAATAAATCTATCATGAATAGCTCATTTGGTAAGAGCTGATGATTACTATACACACTTTTTATTTATTAGATAGCTTTATTTTGTTTTTAAGCAAATTATTTTTTAGCATGGTTAAAAATAAAGAGAGGTGCTTTTAAACCTCTCTCTTTTGTGACATGTCTTTGCTGGTTGGTTTTAGCCTTGCTTACGAATCAAGTAATCAAACGCTCCCAAGCTCGCTTTTGCCCCTTCGCCCATTGCGATGATGATTTGCTTGTAAGGCACGGTTGTCGCATCACCAGCCGCAAACACCCCTTCCAAGCTGGTTTCACCACGGCTACCGATTTCGATTTCGCCGCGAGCAGAAATGCTCAACGTC
>NZ_NPKW01000390.1:0-529 GCF_002265885.1 Vibrio sp. 03_296 | reverse complement strand
GCTGTCGCGCGCTTTGTTGGGTTCTGGCTGATAAGGCACTGAACGTGTATCGAATAAGCTCTTCTGTTTTTCTGCACCCAACGATCCGCACCAAACGCCATGACCGCAGGAAATAACAGCATGATGTTGGTTACCGCACCCATGGCAAAGTTTTGCTGGCCCACCACTTGTTTGAAGATGTCCGTCGCCAAAACGTTATAGCTTCCGCCAATGACTTCGGCACACAAATCGGTGATCACCAACGTGAATACGACAATCAGAGTGCTGATCAAACCGTATTTCGCCGCAGGTAACGTCACCATAAAAAAGGTCCTCATCGGTGAGGTTTTTAGCGCTCGGGCGGCCTCATACAAACGGGCATCGGAAGTACGCATAGAAGTGGTCAAAATCATCAATGCATGAGGGAAGGTCCAAAAGATCAACCCCATTGAAATACCAATCACGCCGTAAACCGAGTTTCCTAACAGCATTTCTTTGGCAATGCCTTGATTGCCGAAAAGGAAGATCAAACTGATCGACTGGCAACAAC
>NZ_NPKW01000039.1:0-2146 GCF_002265885.1 Vibrio sp. 03_296 | reverse complement strand
CCACGCGTGCCAAATCCCACTTGAACGCCTTGTTATGCTTAAACTTCAATGGGTTACGTTTACTAAAAACAAGATTAACTACAGCTTTGATTCACGAACAAAAGCCAAAAACCTGAAATGACTCATGATTTTGAAAATCAGACTTTGAACTTTGGTAGCTAAAACGAAAAAACCTAATATCAAATTTCTGATTGAGCCAACCACCCTAACCTCGCGCTTACCCGACAATTGAATGAGGCAATTCTCTGAATTTCCAGCGCCAAAGAATAAGTGTCCGAAAAGCAGCGCTCACAAAAGCCAACTTGCCGATAAACACCAAACTGAAAAGCCGAGGGAACAAAGAAAAACCATAAACCACTGATTTTACTTGATTAAGCATAACGCCCAATTAAGGGGTGAACAACGCCTCCACCACACCTAAAGCATTGTGCCATAAACACTAAATTTGAAGTAGAAGCAAAAATGCCAAGCGTTGTGAATCCCTCTTAAATTGCTTGTTATGTGTTTGAACTTAAAGGGATCTCCATTTCAACCAACCCTTTGACTTCAGATGTTCTAACGAAACCCTTGGACTCATACAGGCTGATTGCTGGGTTTTCACTAAACACACGCAAAACTAGCTTAGTGGATTGTCTTTTAAGCGCATGTCTAACAACTAGTTCGAGACACTTTGCCCCAATTCCTCTGCCCTGAAACTCAGGCAAAATTTGAAAGTCTCTCAAGAAGGTAGTATCGCCACTATAGCTAAAACGGAGAACACCAACACGAGCTTGGTCTAGATGGACTTCGTAGTTATCTAACTCTTCCCAGCTACTTAGAAACTGATTGTGATCCCAGATTATCCCACGAGTTTGATAGTAACTTGCCATATTTGACTTGGTTAAAGATTCTGCGAATAAGGAGTCACTACCTACTTTTAGCTGTACTTCCATGCATTTTCCTCTGGTTACACATAACGCCCAATTAAGGGGTGAACAACGCGGCCACCCAACCTAAAGCATTGTGCCATAATCACTAAAACTGAAGTAGAAGCAAAAATGCCAAGCGTTGTGAATCCCTCTTAAATTGCTTGTTATGTTCGTTTTTCAAGCCTGATTTCACCAGTCACTTTTGCGAAGCGGATAGCGAGCATCAAACACAATAAAAATGGACTAAAGTACCACATAGCAATTTCCACTGGTGATTTAATAGTCGCTTCTCTGACCTCATTTACCCGTTCATATTCTGTGTCATAGTAGCTATGTAGTTCTTTAAACAGCTCATAATCATGAACCATCCAGTCATTTTCCTGAAGTTCTGGGAATGGCGCTAAAGATAACGTCGGAACATTAGTAAAGGTTAACGAGTCGAAGTAAGAGCTTGTACTTACAAACCAATCACACGCAGCTTTTTCTCGCTCAATAAGGTCGAATTCTTGGCACACTTTCCCAGAAGCCACAGACTCAGTATGCCTAGCTAAACTACTCAGAGTCGTAATTGCTACTCTTTGCTCTTGAGCTAGCCAGTTACCTGCAACAAATAGACGGACTTCAGCAACTGATGCTAGTAGCGCTAAAACGGCAGTCGATAGCCACACGTAGTCAACTTTTTTCCAACCCGACTTGGAAAAGTTACAACCAAAAAAGAAAGGAATATGCAGCACAGCGACTAGAACAGCGAAAACACCAAATGCATGCAGAGGACTAGATATAAAAAATTCCGAGTCGAAAAATGTATCCATCTAAAATACCTTATAAAAATAAGGTATTTTACTACTTTTATGACCTTGAGGTCGAATAGTAACTCAAAAGAACATAACGCCGCGTTAAGGGGCGCAGGCACGCACAACAAAAGTTACCGCGTCACAACCTTAATCACTAAACTTACCGCAAACTGGAAATGCCACGCGGCATGAATCCCACTTAAACGCCTTGTATGGATAATAACTAACGAATCAGGGTAAGGTGAGACCCAGACTTTAGCTGCAACTAAAGTTCTCTATCTGATAGTTCGATTGAACGCTGGCTCCTCTATTGAGAGACCGATAACAAGAACGAACATCAGATAGAACTCCAAGCATCACACTCGAATAGTCTTCTGGGTCTCGAGCCCGCATTTCGCAAGCAAGAGTTAGCTTATTATGAATACAAATACACTTCAAAACATT
>NZ_NPKW01000389.1:0-1538 GCF_002265885.1 Vibrio sp. 03_296 | reverse complement strand
AAGGTGCGAAGGCGTTTAGGTTGATAGCGATCACGATGATACAGCGCAGAGAACGCCACACTTGGAACATGCCAATCCTCAAACACCTCTCTCAGCAAGCCTTGCTCTAGTTCTTGCATACAGTAAAGCGTGGGGACACGAATGATGCCGTTTCCTGCCAAAGCCCCCTTTCAAACATCACTCGACCATTTTTGCAGCGCAAATTTCCCACGCACCTGACAATCTGATGTTTGCTTAGTGTGTCGATGTTGGAAGGTCCAACGCGTCACCGAGCCGTAACAAGCGTGTTGATCCAGTTCTKGGATGGTCAGGTCGTCCGTGCATCGCTAAGTAGCTGGGGCTGGCATAAGTGCCCATTTCCACATCAATCAGCTTGCGGGCGACAAAACCAGAATCTTCCAGTTTGCCCATGCGAAACGCGATATCAAATTCATCCTCGATCAGGTCAACACGATGGCTGCTAAAATCCAAATCCACTCGCACTTGCGGATATTGCTGCATAAACTGACCAACCACCTCCGCAATCACCTCTTCCCCGTAACGTAACCACCCACACAGTTAACTTCGGATTTCACCCCGAACGGCTTCAATATCATCCACCGCTGCCAACACCGCTTGATCGATGCTATGCAGCGCCATCTCACACTGAGCAACAGTGCTTGCCGCATCCGTTAGTTGAGCGTGCGCGTGGTTCTGATCAACAACGTCACCCCCATTTGCTTCTCCAGTTGGCTAATCTGGCGAGACACATGCGAGCGCGATACTCCCAGTGCTTCTGCAGCTTTGGTGAAATTACCAAGTTGTGCGATCAGTACGAAGGAGCGGATATCCGCTAGGTTGATCTGTGTTTGCATCGGCGCTTTCTCATTTCTTTTGATATTTTTATTGTTGCCATATAACAACAGAGTTTCAACTAGGTCGATATATATCAACAAAAAATTCTTTTCATAAACTACGCATCAACAAGTCAAAACGACTTTTAAAGAGGATCACAAAATGWAAAAAGTTAGTCGTTATTACAGGTGCAAGCTCTGGTATTGGTGAAGCCATCGCGCGTCGTTTCAGTGAAGAAGGTCATCCGCTGCTGCTCTTGGCACGTCGCGTCGAGCGCCTAGAGGCGCTTAATTTGCCAAACACACTTTGTGCTCAAGTGGACGTGACCGACAARAGCACCTTTGACGCTGCGATTGCTCGTGCAGAAGAAATCTATGGCCCTGCAGACGTATTAGTAAACAACGCCGGTGTGATGTTACTTGGCCAGATTGACACGCAAGAAGCCAATGAATGGCAACGTATGTTTGATGTTAATGTCCTTGGTTTGCTAAACGGTATGCAAGCGGTGTTAGCTCCAATGAAAGCACGCAACAGCGGTACCATTATTAACATCAGCTCGATTGCAGGTAAGAAAACCTTCCCAGATCACGCAGCATACTGTGGCACCAAATTCGCTGTGCATGCCATTTCTGAAAATGTGCGTGAGGAAAGTGGCGGCCTCTAACGTGCGTGTCACGACCATCGCACCGGGTGCGGTCGAAACC
>NZ_NPKW01000388.1:0-948 GCF_002265885.1 Vibrio sp. 03_296 | reverse complement strand
GTGTTTGTTAACCCTGAACATCCCGAGAACCCCCAATGGATTGGTTTGGATTGTGGCATTGTTGGCACATTAAATAGCGAAGATAAACGCTATTTAGCGGAAACTTTTTGGCGTTTTTAATCGTGATTATCGACGTGTAGCCGAGCTGCATGTGGACTCTGGCTGGGTACCGGCAGACACCAATATTGATGAATTTGAATTTGCGATTCGTATTGTTTGTGAGCCGATTTTTGCCAAACCGTTGTGTGAAATCTCCTTTGGTCATGTGCTATTGAACCTATTCAATACCGCAAGGCGATTCAATATGGAAGTTCAGCCACAACTGGTGTTATTGCAAAAAACCTTGCTGTATGTGGAAGGGTTAGGGCGCCAGCTTTACCCTCAACTTGATCTCTGGGAAACCGCAAAACCCTTCCTTGAAGAGTGGATGATGAATCAAGTTGGTCCTAAGGCGTTGATCAATGCAATAAAAGACCGCGCGCCTTATTGGGCGGAAAAATTACCTGAACTGCCGGAGTTGCTGTATGACAGCCTCAAACAGGGCAAAGAGATGAACCAGAGAATGGATCAGCTTTACCAAGGCTATCGAGCCAGCAAAGCGTCCATGCAGGGCAACAGGTAAAGTTTTTATTTGGTGTTGGGGCCACATTAGTCGTATGCTCGGCAATATTGGTAGGACCACACTTATGAACAGCTTTCACTGGCGACGGCTATTGCAGGCGTCACATTTTGGCTGTTCAGTTGGCGAGCTTATCGTCGTTAGACGTTAACTCTTGATCTAATTTTTGTTACAAAAAGACCCGAGGTAAAAGATGGGTGGTATCAGTATCTGGCAACTGTTGATTATTGCTGTCATCGTTGTATTGCTATTCGGAACTAAAAAACTGCGCGGTATTGGTAGTGATTTAGGCGGCGCAATTAAAGGCTTCAAAAAAGCAATGAACGAAG
>NZ_NPKW01000387.1:0-424 GCF_002265885.1 Vibrio sp. 03_296 | reverse complement strand
CCAATCGGTCGCTTCTCACTTAGCGAGTACTAGTTCAATCACTAATAGGTGCTTTTTGCGTAAAACTAAGATTGATGAACTGCCACAGTTAATCAATGTACTGAAAGGTGAAATGAGTTTAGTTGGTCCTCGCCCGAATCTGTTCAATCAAGAAGAGTTGATTAAAGAGCGTGATGCTTTAGGCGTATACAATGTCCTACCAGGCATCACAGGCTTGGCACAGGTGCAAAACATCGATATGTCTACTCCTCAGTTACTCGCTAAGACCGATAGAGAAATGATCGATACTCTAACGATAAAAAACTACTTTAAGTATATAATTATGACAGTCACGGGCAGCGGCTCGGGCGATGCAGTAAAAAAATCATAACGATACTAAAAGTGAATACGATTTATGGATAAGTTGGCTTACATATGGTCTTTA
>NZ_NPKW01000386.1:0-657 GCF_002265885.1 Vibrio sp. 03_296 | reverse complement strand
AGCAAACGTCTGGGTGTAAAACGTTTTGGTGGTGAATCTGTTCTTGCAGGTAACATCATCGTTCGTCAACGCGGTACTCAGTTCCACGCTGGTAACAACGTTGGCCTAGGTAAAGACCACACTCTATTCGCTCTAACTGACGGTAAAGTTAAGTTCGAAGTGAAAGGTCCTAAAAACCGTAAATTCGTAAGCATCGAAGCTGAGTAATTTAGGTTTCTAGCTGAATCGAAAAACCCTCGACGTAGTGGGTGGGTTTTTTATTGCAGTCGACATATTCAAAACACCCTCTCATGGTGTCTTCAATCTGTCATCTGCTAAAATGTAGTGATATTGATTTACGGGCGAAAGTAGCCGGAGTAAGAAATGAAATTCGTTGATGAAGCGGTAATTAAAGTTCAAAGCTGGCGTACGGCGGAAACGGTGTTGTAAGTTTCTGGCGTGAAAAATTCGTGACCAAAGGTGGCCCAGATGGCGGCGACGGTGGTGACGGTGGTGATGTATACATCCAAGCTGACGAAAACTTAAATACGCTGATTGTACTACCGTTTTCAACGCTTCTATGAATGCGGAGCGTGGCCAAAATGGTAGTGGTTGGTAATTGTTACCGGTAAACGTGGTAAAGACATTACTTTACGCGTGCCAGTTGGTACACGTGCA
>NZ_NPKW01000385.1:0-619 GCF_002265885.1 Vibrio sp. 03_296 | reverse complement strand
GCTGTGGCACTCGACAAAATCAAACCTTCTTTTGGCAAGATGAGCACATAGGTGTGATTACTGCGGCTGAAAGCTCGTGGTAGAAGATCGATAATGATGTCTTCTTTAAGTGTTTCTTTCTCTTTTTTCTTCAGCGGGCGGCCTTCTTGGGCTTCCATCGCTTCCACTTTGGCATTCAGTGATTCTTTGATCACCGAAGCGGGCAGCATTTTTTCTTCTTTTTTAGCACAGATAAGAATGCGGTCTTCGTGACACGATGGGTCATCATATCACCGTGTTCGTCCCATCGCTGCTTACCCAGCCAAATTTTTGCTTATCCTGGCTGCCACAAGGCGTATAACGGAACTCTGCCAATTGTTTTTCAAGTTGATCTGCGTTGAATTCAATCTCGCGATTCACGCGATAGACCATACAGTTTTTAAACCACATAGCGCTTCTCTAAGATAAATACAGGGGCAACATGATAGGCAATTTTTTCTAGCTTGTCCTAATCGAGTTGGAAAAAACAAGATGAATCAACAAAGACAGTTATATGAAAATTTGTTTGCAAAGGTCACAAAAGTGTCATAATTGAACGTGATAATGCTTTCAGTTGCAAAGGGCTAGGGCCTATAAATTA
>NZ_NPKW01000384.1:0-380 GCF_002265885.1 Vibrio sp. 03_296 | reverse complement strand
CGACGGTTTCGCCACCCGAGAAACCATTTGGCTGGCTCACACTCAAGTTTTCTTTAATCGCAACCGTCATGCCACCGTGAGTCACGGCCGCAGGTTTTAATCGAACATGTTTACCCACCACAATGGTACCCGTACGTGAGTTGACAATGATTTTGGCTGCGCCGTCTGCTGGGATACAACTCGAGTTTCAATCGCAGAAAGAAAAGCGACACGTTGACTGATGTCGCGGGGCGCTCGCACACGCACCGAAGTCGCGTCGACCGCAGAGGCCATCTGAGGACCAAGGAAATTGTTGACGGCATCGGCCATGCGTTGTGCGGTGGTGAAATCAGATTCAAGTAAGTTGAATGTAATGAAGTCGCCACGGCCAAATGGGGTTG
>NZ_NPKW01000383.1:0-506 GCF_002265885.1 Vibrio sp. 03_296 | reverse complement strand
CGTCGGTGTTTAGTAACGCACGCGCGGCATTAGCGCTTCAAGAAGAGTTTGGTTCACTGTCTAACGCTTTGTGGCCGTTTGTCGACCATCAGCCGATTGTCAACCAATGGCAATCCATGGATGAAGTGCCCGCGGTCACGGAGCAATCCAAAGCGCTCAGTAAGTTTCTTAAAAAGCGGGGCTTCAAATTTGTTGGAGAAACCATTTGCTATGCCTTCATGCAAGCGGTCGGGATGGTCGAGGATCATTTAATTGATTGCCCCTAGTAAAGCACACCGATAAAAACAGCCCGCAGAGATGAGGGCTGTTTTATATGCATAGCGGGGAGCGCCTAACGAGGTAAATCGCCGCTAGCTAAGAGAGGTTTCTCTTTCAAGAATCAATGCGTTATAACGTTCAAAACCCGCTTCGAGATCAGCAATCAGGTCTTCGACATTTTCTAAACCAATGTGCAGGCGGATTAAGGTGCCTTCAAAGTTCGGATTGGCGACAGTCCGTAAGCTTGA
>NZ_NPKW01000382.1:0-559 GCF_002265885.1 Vibrio sp. 03_296 | reverse complement strand
TCTTCCCTTATCATTGATGCTATCAACTAGGTATTTTCAGGGCTTAGACTTGGAGTTTGACGATACATCGAAATCAAGTAGCAACTAGGCTTCATTAAAAAAATTTGGTCTTCCTAAGTTTGTTGTCAAAATTGATATCAGAGACTCTAATTCTGATGGCAACGATAGTGATTTGCGCATCAATACCCAAGAATATCAATTGGTTGAATAAACATAACAAAGCATTTAAGAGTGATTCGCAACGCTCGGCATTTTCGCTTCGCTCAAGTATAGCCGAGCGCAGCTCACACCTTAATGCGGCGTTATACCCTTAAAAGGAGTTGGTATTGAAATACGTATGATGGTTAGTGAAAAAGTCCTGAAAAAAGTAATGCTTACTCTCTATCATCGTATCGTTGAACAAGAGAATGGTGGGGTACTTGATCTAAACAGATATAAGTTTCATGCCTTTGATCGTGACATGGAAGTTCAAGTGCCTGAAGTAGTTGATAGGCAAAGATCTATACCAAAAGTTAAMMTATGCAGCTTATGTTATGAGGATGGATGAACTGGGCTACAT
>NZ_NPKW01000381.1:0-314 GCF_002265885.1 Vibrio sp. 03_296 | reverse complement strand
ACGCCCGCTTTAATGATTTAAGCGGGCGTTTTTTTCGAGATGACCGAAAAGACAAATTGATCGTTTAGGGTTKACATCAAAACACAATAGCGCCACTATGAAATCACGAAGAATTGAAATGTATAGCCTGGTTTACAGCGCTAACAATATTTGAGGAAGTAATGGCAGGAAACAGTATCGGACAACATTTCCGAGTAACCACGTTCGGAGAAAGTCACGGTATCGCACTGGGATGTATTGTGGATGGATGTCCTCCAGGGCTTGAAATTAGTGAAGCAGATCTGCAGACCGATCTGGATCGCCGACGCCCAGGT
>NZ_NPKW01000380.1:0-423 GCF_002265885.1 Vibrio sp. 03_296 | reverse complement strand
TGTCGATTGACGATCAATTGCAAATCCTCTCCCGCGTGCTCCGCTCGAGCGACACTGCTTTGTGCCAGTGATTGGCTTTTCTCCATCGCCGCCACGGCAGAAACGGCTAACTGCTGCAGTTTATTAATAGTGGTTTGTATTTCATCGGTCGATTGATGAGTGCGCCCAGCCAGATTTCGCACTTCATCAGCACCACCRCGCACCCCGCCCTTGCTCTCCCGCCCTTGCCGCTTCTATCGCAGCATTGAGCGCAAGCAAATTGGTCTGCTCTGAGATACTGCTGATCACATTGGTGAACTCGCTGATCTGCATCACCCCTTCTTTGAGCTTGGCGACCTGATCATTGGCCACTTCGAGTTCAACAGACAGCGACTTAATGCTGTCCACGCTGGAATGCACGTCTTTATCGCCCAAGTTGGCTTC
>NZ_NPKW01000038.1:0-17671 GCF_002265885.1 Vibrio sp. 03_296 | reverse complement strand
AGGGTGTGTAAGCGCTGTGAGGCGTTGAGCTAACCTGTACTAATTGCCCGTGAGGCTTAACCATACAACACCCAAAGGGTTTTGATGGACTCAAAGCAAGAACGAATTGAATGTGTAGAGAACGCAAACAGCTTTCCGAATTTTAAGAATTTGCTTGGCGACCATAGCGTTTTGGACCCACCTGAACCCATTCCGAACTCAGAAGTGAAACGAAATAGCGTCGATGGTAGTGTGGGGTTTCCCCATGTGAGAGTAGAACATCGCCAGGCTTACTTACCGCTTTTAGATTATTAAAGTCTAAGAGCAAAACTAAAACCTAGCATTATTTAAGTAAGACTAAGTTTTAGGACAATTTGTGGAGAGATGGCTGAGTGGTTGAAAGCACCGGTCTTGAAAACCGGCGTACGTTAATAGCGTACCTAGGGTTCAAATCCCTATCTCTCCGCCACTACATAGAAAGCCTGCAAAGTAATTTGCAGGCTTTCGTCATTTCTGACGTTTGAGAACTAGAAGGTATTTGTGTTAACCACCGATTGTGTACTAGTTTGGAACATTCACTTGTCAGGTCTATCCATCTTCTCGAACACATCTGTCTGACTCTGGCCGAACATTCCAAAAAACTATTCCAAGYCCTACATACTTTGGAGACAATGCCTTCGTAATCCGCAAAAGATGGATTGGCGAGATAGTGTTGTCTTAACCTACTCCACACTTGTTCTATCGGKTTTAGCTCTGGAGAATAGGGTGGGAGCTTGRTGATACTGACATTATCAAATGGCTCAGCAATGTCATTGGTATGCCAACCYGCGCYATCCATAATGACCACTGCGTGACGACCTTTTTCGGTCACCGCGGAGAGCTGYTTCAGATGCTCAACCATAATGTTCTTGTTAACCCGAGGAACGACCATTGCCTCGTCAATACCTCTAGCGGGACATACTGAGCCAAACAAATACGCATATTCAAACTGCTGCTGTTTTACCACTCTTGGTCTTGAGCCATGCTCAGCCCAAAGTCGAGTTGTCGTGTTTTGCTGGGCGACCCGTTCTTGGTTTCTCTTGCAGTCCTTCAAGCCCTTCTTCACGGAATGTTTGTACCCATTTATTCACACTGGTTCTACTTACCTTCAGGAACTTAGCCATTTGGGTTCGAGAGTGACCATCTTTAAAATGGGCCAATGTGAGTAATCGCATCTTCATTTGAATAGATTTTTGTTGGCTAGCAAGTTTTTTGAAATCAATGCTATTGAGACTGTCCATAGCGTCATTTATTACGAAGAAGTAACAGCCTCAATTAGATCATACTTTTAGTTAGGTTTGTATGATAGATTGTTGAGAATGATTATTAATATTTGGTTAGACTTAGGCCAATTAATCAAATCAGTAGGCCACATATGGATATTTCTCGCCGCCGCTTTCTTCAAACTTCATTGGCGTTTTCCGCATTAACGCTTCTCCCTGCGTGTTCACTGTCGCGTAGAGCGCCGTTTCATCATGGTCGGTTTGTCTATGAGATGACTGCAGAACCGGCTACCGCTGAGGTGGTGCCTGGTTTTACTACGGATGTGCTCGCCTTTAATGGCTCTATTCCTGCCCCTACGATTCGTTGTCGACAAGGGGAAGAAGTGATCATTCACTTCACCAACAAACTCAACGAGCCAACTACAATCCATTGGCATGGTTTGCGCGTACCTATTGAGATGGATGGTGTTCCCTTTTTGAGTCAAAAACCCGTTATGCCAGGGGAGAGCTTTACTTATCGCTTTACTCCACCTGACGCAGGAACATTTTGGTATCACCCGCATATGAACAGCGTTAAGCAGCTAGGTATGGGGCTAGTTGGGTTAATCATTGTTGATGAAGCAGAGCCAGTTTCTTTTGATGAAGACCATGCTCTAATGCTTAAGCATTGGCATCTCAATGAGAAAGGTGAATGGAAATCATTATTGGTCCCACGCTTAAGCGCCCGTATGGGAACTCCCGGTGAGTGGGGAACGGTGAATGGCGTCCATGAACCGACCTATCTGTTGAAAGCGAATGCGATGACGAGGCTGAGAATCGCAAATGTGGACAATACCATCACTTATCCTATCGCTATTGAAGGTGTGGATGCATGGGTTATAGCAATAGATGGAAACCCAATAAAAACCCCTTACAAGCTCTCTGAGCACAAGATTGGGCCTGGAATGAGGGTCGATGTCGGGTTAATGGCTCCAGGTGTTGGAGAGCGTTTCTATGTGCGACAAATGAAAGGGAAGTTTCCGTTTGCTCTTTGTGCATTTGAATCGGTCGAATCGGACCTATCTAACCAGAATACACTGCCAACATTGCCGCTCAATCCAATTGCGCCGTTAGATTTAGAAACGGCTGAACAAATTGATTTTGTCTTTGAGTGGGAAGGGGCTGTTACTCCGATGGATAAATCTGGCCAAGCTCTGCCGACGTTTTGGTTGGTGAATAAACGTGTCTGGGAGGGGATGAGCCAAGATTCAATTCCGGCGCCGTTAGCAACGTTAGAGCGAGGGCGGACTTACATATTTAATCTTAAGAACGTGACGCAATATCATCATCCCATTCATTTGCATGGACACACATTTACTGTATTGGAATTAAATGGCCAGACCCTCGCAGAACCGTTTCATACTGATACTGTTTTGCTAGGCAAGAATGGCAGTGCCAAAGCGGCGTTTGTTGCGGACAACCCTGGTCGTTGGATGTATCACTGCCACGTGATTGAACATATGAAAACCGGATTGATGGGATACATTGAAGTAAAGTGACTCCTGTAACTTTTTAAATCTTGGCGATTTACGGATACGTTATCTAAATGAAATTATTGTTTTTTGTACTCGATCTCTGTGTGGATGTGGCTACAATGTGGCCATTAGATTTGTGAGGTTGCTATGAGTCAATTTGCGATTATGGGTTTCATCGCCTTGGGCGGCGCCTTTGGCGCTTGTTCTCGTTACTTAGTGTCAGAGCTCTGTGTTGTGTTGTTAGGCAGAGGTTTTCCATATGGTACGTTAACCGTAAACGTGGTCGGTTCCTTTATTATGGGGCTTTTGATTGCCGCGTTTGAAAGTGAGTTGCTGGCAACTGAGCCATGGCGACAAATAATCGGTTTGGGCTTTTTGGGGGCACTAACAACCTTCTCAACATTTTCGATGGATAACGTATTGCTGATGCAGCAAGGCGCATTTTTCAAAATGGGCTTAAACGTTGTGTTAAACGTGACTTTGAGTATTACTGCTGCTTGGGTAGGTTTCCAATTACTCAAATCGTGAAGCTATGAGCGAAATTGAGTTAAATTTTAAACAGGTCGGCTTGGTTTAACCAAGCCGATTTCATATAATCGCTTCACTTGTCGGAGTGCCTTAGGGCTGAGACCGTTTATTCGGGATCCGTTGAACCTGATCAGGTTAGAACCTGCGAAGGGAACAAGAGAAGATACTTGTACCAGTGCAAACTGGTGTCTTATCAAAGCTTGAATCCACAAATTGAATCTCTAAATTGTGTGTTCAACGCCTCTTGTCACAACTTTCCGCCAAGCATTTTTATCCAAAACCTTTTTATCCAGCATAACAAGAAAGGAAAAATGCTATGTCGAATCGCAAACAAGCGAGACTGGAAGCTAAACAATTCATCGATACACTCTCTGTGCAGCCGTATCCCAACTCCACCAAAGTGTATGTCGAGGGCTCTCGCTCAGACATTAGAGTGCCAATGCGCGAAATCTCCTTGGCTGACAGCCTAGTTGGCGGGACCAAAGAGGCGCCAATCTTTCAGCCAAATGAAGCGGTAAGAGTGTATGACACCTCGGGGGTCTACACGGACCCGACTCATCAAATCGACCTCTATAATGGCCTTCCTAAGTTAAGAGAAGAGTGGATTACAGAGCGTGCTGATACCGAAGTCCTTGATGATGTCAGCTCGATCTACACTAAAGAGCGCTTAGAAGATGAAACGCTGGATGAGTTGAGATATGGCAATCTGCCTCGCATTCGTCGTGCCAAAGCTGGGCATTGTGTCACTCAGTTGCATTATGCACGTAAGGGTATCATTACCCCAGAGATGGAATACATCGCTTTGCGCGAGAATATGGGACGCGCCAAATATCGAGATGAAGTTTTGACTCAGCAGCACGCAGGGCAAAATTTTGGTGCGAATCTACCTAAGGAAATTACCCCTGAGTTTGTGCGTCGTGAAGTAGCAGAAGGTCGCGCGATCATTCCTTCCAACATCAATCACCCAGAATCCGAACCGATGATCATCGGCCGCAACTTCCTTGTGAAAGTTAACGCTAACATTGGTAACTCATCGGTGACTTCGTCGATTGAAGAAGAAGTGGAGAAGTTGGTATGGGCGACTCGTTGGGGCGGTGATACGGTGATGGATTTGTCGACCGGGAGAAACATTCACGAAACTCGGGAATGGATTCTACGCAACAGCCCAGTTCCGATTGGAACCGTGCCTATGTATCAAGCACTAGAGAAGGTCAATGGCGTTGCTGAGAACCTTACGTGGGAAGTGATGCGTGATACGCTGATCGAGCAGGCTGAGCAGGGTGTGGATTACTTTACGATTCACGCGGGTTTGCTGCTGCGCTATATCCCAATGACGGCGAAACGCGTGACAGGCATTGTATCGCGTGGCGGCTCGATCATCGCTAAGTGGTGTTTAGCACATCATCAAGAGAGTTTCCTCTATACCCATTTCCGCGAGATCTGTGAGATTTGTGCGAAGTACGACGTGGCGCTCTCATTAGGCGATGGTTTGCGTCCTGGCTCGATTGCCGATGCCAATGATGAAGCGCAGTTTGCGGAGCTCAGAACGTTAGGGGAGCTAACCAAAATCGCGTGGGAATACGATGTCCAAGTGATTATCGAAGGTCCTGGGCATGTACCGATGCACATGATTAAAGAGAACATGGATGAGCAGCTCAAGCATTGTCATGAGGCACCATTCTATACCTTAGGTCCACTGACCACCGACATTGCCCCTGGCTATGACCACATTACTTCTGGGATTGGTGCGGCCATGATTGGTTGGTATGGCTGTGCCATGCTTTGCTACGTAACGCCAAAGGAGCACTTAGGTCTACCCAATAAAGAAGATGTGAAAACCGGCTTGATAACCTACAAACTGGCTGCGCACGCGGCGGATTTGGCCAAAGGGCACCCGGGCGCGCAAGTTCGTGACAACGCATTGTCTAAAGCTCGTTTTGAATTCCGTTGGCAGGATCAATTTAATCTCTCGCTCGACCCCGATACGGCACGTGCATTCCACGATGAAACCCTGCCACAAGAGTCGGGCAAGGTTGCGCATTTCTGTTCGATGTGTGGCCCCAAATTCTGCTCGATGAAGATTTCGCAAGAAGTTCGTGAGTATGCTAAAGGGCAACAGGCTGAGGAAGGACAGGCGATAGCAGTTAAGCTGTTGGATGACCCATTGGAAGGGATGAAACAAAAGTCCGCGGAATTCAAAGCGTCGGGTTCGGAGTTGTACCACCCCGCAGTGAGTCATGAAGAAGTGGCCGAGGGTTAACAATGAGACTGCTGATTCCTTCTGCCATTATTGAGCTGACGGGAGAAATTCAGCAGTGTTTGCTCTTGGCAAAGCAGCAAGGCTTTGCCATTGACCATATAGAGTTGGGCGTTAGCCCAACTCGTACACTGCAACTGATTTCTTCAGCCAAAACGGTCGTATTCGAAACGGATCTTATCCATAACGACAGTCGTCATCTCGGCGCGTATGACTTTGCGCTTCATTATCATCATTCGCTTGCTCTCACAGACGTATCCACCTATTTGGGTTCAGGTCGCAATGCCAAGACTCTGTTGATCAATTTGCGAGGGGAGCAAGGTGAAGTGTTCGATGTCTGGCGACATCCTTTAGCCGATGAAACTCGCGCACTACGATATTCATTACTCCCAAACTATCCGCAGAACAATAGTGTGGAGTCGAACTATCGACATTTGGCGTGGGTGGTCACGCTCAGCGCACTTGATTTTCCAATCGAAGATTGCCTGACTTTGGCACGTGCGATGTTGAATGTTTCACGTGAAACATGGGTGTCGGATTTTGCTTTGTTTCCTACTCCAGTGTTGCGCCTGGATGAGCTCGGTATCTTACCAAGCCACAGTATTGAAGCGTTAACAAAAGCGTTTCCGCGGATTAGCGCTCAACAGTTAGGGCTCTATCCCGTGGTTGACGATGTCAGTTGGATCGAGAAGTTATTGCCTTTAGGAATTAAAACGGTCCAATTGCGGATTAAAGATCCAAACCAAACCGATTTAGAGCAACAGATTGTGCGTGCGATACAGCTAGGCCGACATTATGGTGCACAAGTCTATATCAACGACTACTGGCAGCTAGCGATTCAGCATCAAGCCTATGGTGTGCATCTAGGGCAGGAAGATTTGCAAGTGGCCGATTTAGCCGCCTTGGCGAATGCAGGTATTGCACTAGGGTTATCTACGCATGGCTATTATGAGCTGTTACGTATTGTTCAACTTCAGCCCAGTTATATTGCGTTAGGGCACATTTTTCCTACCACCACCAAACAGATGCCTTCATTGCCGCAAGGGCTGGTGAGGCTAAAACTCTATCAGCAACTGATTGATACCATGCCTTATGATGATTCCATCACCGGCGTTCCCACGGTCGCCATTGGTGGTATTGATCAAACCAATGCGGCGACGGTATGGCGATGTGGAGTCTCTTCACTAGCCGTGGTGCGAGCGATCACTTTGGCGAAAGACGTGAAGGCAGCAATAGACCACTTCAAGCAAGTCATGGTCTCTAATGCAGCGCTTGCGCGTTTCGACTCAGTATCCACACAGTGTCTTGAGCCAACAAGCGAGGCCAATCATGTTGAATGATCGGCACTTTACTCGTTATCAAAGACAAATTGCATTAACGGAAATCGGTGAGTCGGGTCAGGCTAACTTACTTCAAGCACATGTATTGATCATTGGTTGCGGTGGTCTGGGTAACGCAGCGGCGCTCCATTTGGCTGCGGCGGGCGTCGGTCATTTGGTGTTGGTTGATGATGATGTGGTCGAAGAGAGTAATTTGCAGCGTCAAATTGCCTTTCGTCAGCAACATCTCGCCAGTCTCAAAGTGGATGCACTGGGAGAGCAGTTGAAGCAACTCAATGCAGAATTACGTGTTCGCACCATTGATAAGCGTTTGAATGAGCAGCGTCTCAACTTGGAAGTGATGTTGGCGGACATCGTGCTCGATTGTACGGACAACTTTCCATCGCGCCAGTTGATCAACCAAGCCTGCCTGAATCAACGCACGCCTTTGGTGTCTGCCTCGGCAATTGGTTGGAAAGGGCAATTTATCGCGTTTGATTTTGGCTCACGCCACTCAATCCAAACGAAACAAGATGCCTCGTCGACAACGACGTCAGCAAACCCTCCGTGCTACCACTGCCTTTTTCCATTTGCAGAGAATCCCACGCAGAGCAAGTGCAGCGATGCAGGGGTGATAGGTCCTGTTGTGGGGCTAATGGGAAATTATCAAGCAATCGCAACGATTCAAAAGCTGGCAACGGGAAGGTTTCAAACCTCTTGCCATCAGTTGCATCTGTTTGATGGGCTCACGTTAAGTTGGCAGCAGTTGGCGGTAGTGAAAGATCCAAGTTGCCGCGTTTGTCAGGTTCAGAAACAGGAATCAAGCAATGAACACCATAGCCATTAGCATCAACGGCGAAAGCTACGAGGTGCCAACCAACGCGACGTTGGCATCCATCATTGAGCATCTCTCACTGCCTCACTTGGGTTGTGTTTTTGCAATCAATAATCAAGTTGTCCCACACAGCGAATGGCAAACCAAAACGCTCAGTCGTGGTGATGCTATCTCACTATTTCAGGCGATTGCTGGAGGATAAGCGCATGCTCAAAATCGCAGACAAACAATTTCATTCTCGCTTGTTCACGGGCACTGGCAAATTTGCTAACAGCCAATTGATGTCACAAGCCATCAAACAATCGGGTTCACAGCTCGCTACTATGGCGTTGAAAAGAGTGGATATCCACGATCAGCAAGATGACATCTTGTCGCCACTGTTGTCAGCGGGGGTTAATTTACTACCCAATACCTCCGGCGCCAAGAATGCCAAAGACGCCATTTTTGCGGCGCATTTAGCGCGTGAAGCTCTGGGCACTAATTGGCTTAAACTGGAAATTCATCCTGACCCGAAATACCTGATGCCTGATCCGATTGAAACATTAGCGGCGGCAGAGCATCTGGTAAAAGACGGCTTTGTGGTGTTGCCTTATTGTCATGCTGATCCGGTCTTGTGTAAGCGATTGGAAGAGGTGGGGTGCGCTGCCGTCATGCCATTGGGGGCGCCAATTGGCTCGAACAAAGGTTTGGTTTCGCAGGACTTCCTACAAATCATCATCGACCAAGCGAGCGTGCCAGTCGTGGTGGATGCCGGGATTGGCGCGCCGTCTCATGCTGCTTATGCGATGGAACTGGGTGCCGATGCGGTACTGGTGAATACCGCGATTGCCGCTGCGCGCGATCCCATCGCCATGGCCATTGCATTCAAATTGGCGGTAGAGGCAGGGCGTTTGGCTTATGAGTCGGGGCTTGCTGGTAAAGTGTCGCACGCAGTGGCATCCAGCCCTTTGACCTCTTTTCTCGATGACTGCCTTTCTTAGCAAGAGAAAGTGCGTCTGTTGACCGGAGCAACATCATGAGTTTCGTTGAACATTTTAATCAGCTCAATTGGGACGATATTAGGTTATCGATCTACGCCAAAACTGCGTTCGATGTCGAGCGGGCGCTGAGCAAAAACAAACTCGATTTGGAAGACTTTAAAGCGCTGATTTCGCCAGCCGCGGAGAACTATATAGAAGCGATGGCGCAGCGTTCTTATGCGTTAACCCGTAAACGCTTTGGCAATACGTTGTCGCTCTATATACCACTGTATCTTTCTAATCTCTGTGCTAATGCGTGTACTTATTGTGGTTTCTCAATGGAGAATCGCCTAAAACGCCGCACGCTCACGATGCAAGAAATTGATGCAGAAATTGCGGCGATTAAGGCAATGAAGTTTGACAGCGTTTTGTTGGTGACGGGGGAGCATGAAGGTAAGGTTGGCATGAACTATTTCCGCCAAGTGCTGCCGCAAATCAAACGCGCTTTTAACTATCTGGCGATGGAAGTGCAGCCGCTTAGCCAAGAGCATTATCAAGAGTTGAAGCTTTTGGGGTTGGATGCGGTGATGGTTTATCAGGAAACGTATCATCCAGCGACTTATGCGCAACATCACTTGCGTGGCAACAAAACCAATTTCAACTATCGTCTCGAAACGCCAGACCGTTTGGCGCGAGCGGGGATCGATAAAATTGGCATTGGTGCTTTGATCGGCTTGGAGGAGTGGCGAACGGACTGCTTCTACGTTGCCGCGCATCTAGACTATTTGGAACGTACCTATTGGCAAACACGCTATTCAATTTCATTTCCTCGCTTGCGTCCTTGCGCGGGGGCGTTGCAGCCTAAATCGGTAATGAGTGACAAGCAGCTGGTTCAACTGATTTGTGCCTATCGTTTGTTTAATCCAGAAGTCGAGCTGTCGCTGTCGACGCGCGAGTCGGCTCTGTTTCGCGATAACGTACTACCACTTGGTATCACGTCGATGTCAGCTGCATCGAAAACTCAGCCGGGTGGTTACGCGATGCCTGATGTTGAGCTTGAGCAGTTTGAGATCAGTGATGAAAGGAGTGCGGCAGAAGTGGAGCAGATGATTCGCAGTAAAGGGTTCGATCCCGTGTGGCGTGATTGGCATGCTGCCTATTCTGGGGCTCGGTTCTCTTAGCTAAAACACTACTCTTATCTTAGGCGACACAGTCGCTATCATACGAGTATGAGATCCGCTCGATAATGTCAGCAATGCACTGGGTGAGTCGAGAATGTCGCAATGAAAGTCAGTAAAGAATGACAGTGGCATGTGGATGTGTTTCACGTGAAACAAAAAGGGTTAAGGCATTTTGCCTTAACCCTTTTTCTATTGTTAGAAAATGATAGCGTCTATTGCTTATCAGTGGCTGAGTGGTCGCGTTGCTTCACGTAGCCAAACTTGTGCGTCGCCTTCAACCAATGGACTAATGTCATCCCATACTTTTTGGTGGTAGTCATTGAGCCAAGCGAGTTCAGGACGCGTGAGCATATCGACATTGATGCTACGTTTGTCGATTGGACAGCGAGTCAGAGATTCAAAGGTCAAAATAGGGAAGTCACCTTGGGTTTGCTTCTCAACCACCAGTTCCAAGTTTTCGATACGAATACCAAACGCGTCCGCGCGGTAATAACCTGGTTCGTTAGAGAGCACCATCCCATCGACAAGAGGCACGTCGATCTGACGTTTTGAAATGCTGGCTGGGCCTTCATGCACGCTCAGGAAGTGACCCACACCGTGACCAGTGCCGTGATCATAGTCGTAGCCTTCCGCCCATAGGTGTTGACGAGCCAGGGTATCAATTTGATAGCCGCGGGTGCCTTTCGGGAAACGAGCGCGAGCCACACCAATATGGCCTTTCAGGGCCAAAGTAAACTGCTTGATCATTTCTGCTGAAGGTTGGCCGATGGCAACCGTGCGCGTGATGTCGGTGGTGCCATCTAGGTATTGGCCGCCAGAGTCAACTAAGTAAAGCGTATCCATAGTGAGTTGGCCTGGTTGAGGCTGATTCTGATGATTGTAGTGACACATCGCGGCGTTGCTGCCAGCTGCCGAAATGGTATCGAAACTCAAATCCATCAGAGTGGGATCTTCGCGGCGAATGGCTTCCAGTTTGTCGGCCAAAGTTGCCTCATCGTGCAAAATGCCTTTTGTTACTTGTGCATCAAGCCAGCTTAGGAATTTGACCATCGCAGCACCATCGCGTAGGTGACACGCTTTCATGCCCGAGATTTCAACGGCATTTTTGGCGGCTTTCGGCATCAAGCAAGGATCTGCGCCCGGAACAACGACAGCGCCCGCGTTTTGCAGAACCAGTTTAAACCACGCGTTACTGGTGCTGGCATCAAGCAGGACTTTTTTGCCCGTCAAGCTTTCAAGGCGAGCTTGCAACATCTCAGGATGGAAAACCTGCACCCCTTGACCAACATGAACATCAAACCCTTCAGGTAAGCGAGCAGGATCGAGGAAGAACTCTACTTGGCCATTAGCATGCAGAATCGCGTGGGACAGTAATACGGGCAAGCGAGAGACGTCCAAACCGCGGACGTTGAGCAACCAGCAAATCGAATCCAGCGCGGTGATAACGGCGCTATCAACGCCTTGTTTTGTGATCAGCTGTGCGATGTTCGCACGTTTATCGGCAGAGCTTTGGCCTACGGCCTCTGTCGACATCAGTCGAACGTCGGAAACGACGGGCTGTGGGCGATCATGCCACAACTCATCAATAGGATTGCTGTCGAGGATGTTAAGTTCAAGCAAACCAGCCAATTTCGCTTGTGCCATGTTTAACCAAGCGGCGCTGTGCATGCGTGGGTCAATGGCCACCGATGCACCACGAGCGAGGTTTTCTTGTAACCATTCAAGAGCTGGTTCTTCAATCAAATGGCGATACTCAAACAAATCGCCAGGAACTTGTTTGGTTACCTGAACGGTGTAGCGACCATCAACAAACATGGCGGCTTTTTCTTGGGTGATAACGGCGGCGCCGGCGGAACCGGTAAAGCCAGTTAGCCAGTGTAAGCGCTCGTTATGGTCGGGAACATATTCGCCTAGGTATTCGTCTTCGTGTGGGACGAGTAGGGCGTCGATATTGTGCTGTTGCAACCAAGTGCGAATGGCAACAACACGCTCGTGAGTTGATTTGTGCATCTGTACGATTCCTTTGTTCTTTTTGCTCCGCTTGCTCAGGTTGGGAGCTGCTCCTTATCTTCCATGTAAGGACCACAGACCATAGATGAGCCCGGAGGACTATCGGCGGTTAAGCTACTCATTTTAGCCCAACAGCGCAATCAATTGGCGAAATTTTTACCTAAGATGCAGGGTTTTCTGTGTGATCATGTTGCGTAGCCAACTCAACGCTGGGTCATTTTCTCTGTCTTTGTGCCAAAACAGAGTGTATGCCATTGGTGGAAATTCTATCGGCAAAGGCAGTACCTGTAAGTCGAGTTGTTTGGCAGCCAGCAAGACAAAGTGGCTTGGTGCGGTAAAGACAAAGTCGGTGTAGGAACAGAGGTTTGCGGCACTATTGAAGTCGGGTACGGTGATGGCAATATCGCGCTCACGGCCAATATCTGCGAGGCGATAATCTAACAACCAACGTTCATTGCCATCACAGCGCACTTGCACGTGACGCAGCGATAAGTAGTTTTCCAAGTTCCAAGGTTGTTGCAGCGCAGGGTGATTTTTTCGCACTACGCACATCTGATTGTCGCGATAAATTTCCTGCTCGCAAATATCAAACGGAGGCAACATGGTGAGCTTGGCATCGTTGATGTCGATGTCTTTGCCTGTCATACCCAAATCCAACTCACCGCGCTGCAGCATCTTGAAGGTCTGTTCTGACCATGAATGGGTGCTGATGGTGACGTTGGGCGCTTGCTGGAAAATGGATGGTAGAAAGTGCGGCAAGATCAGGGGATAAACACTTTCCACAGCGGCAATACGAAAGCGGTATTCGCTGCTTTCAGGGTGAAACTCTTCCGGCAAGGTAAGATGCTCTAACTGGTTGATCAACAGATCCAGTTTCGGTTTGAGAAACAACGCTCGCGCTGTTGGAGTAAGCCCGTGTGAATGTCGAACGAATAAGGGGTCATCAAACTGCTGGCGCAGTTTTGCCAATGCTTTACTCACCGCTGATTGACTTAAACAAAGTCGATGAGCAGTGCGGGTCACATTGAGTTCCTCGAACAGCACTTTTAAGCAGACGAGAAGATTAAGGTCTAACCGGGAGAGTTTCTCGATGTTCATTCTGAATTTCCCAATAAGAATATCAGCGATGAATATACATCATTTCCATTCATATCACGAGGCGGTTAAACTCTGATCAAAGTTCTTGTTCAATTTGGAGTGTTTTGTGTCAGGTCAGAGCCAAATCAGTAAATTACAAATGGCGTTGTTAACCTTGCTTGTGTTGTTCAGCCCGTTGGCCATAGATATTTATCTTCCCGCGTTGCCACTTATTTCCAATACCTTTTCGGTTGAACACGCATTGGCACAAGACACGATTACTTGGTTCCTATTTGCCATGGGCGTCGGCCAACTGTTTGCTGGCCCGTTAGCAGATAAACTCGGACGTCGAACTGTTGCATTGGGCGGTATCACCATCTATGCACTGAGCGCTTTATTGGCGTGGAGCGCGCAGAATATTGAATGGTTGTTGATATCCCGTCTGCTACAAGGCTTAGGTGCGTGTGCGACATCGGTAGCAGCCTTTGCGACAGTTCGCGATATTTTCGGCCCAGAGAAGAGTGGCAAAATGATCAGCTATCTCAACGGGGCCATTTGTTTCATTCCTGCGCTTGCCCCCATTCTTGGTAGCTGGCTAACCCAGCAGTTTGGCTGGCGCGCTAACTTCAGTTTTATGGCGGGGTTTGCCGTTGTCGTTGGCACGCTGATGCTGTTTAACATGCGCGAGACCAACCCAGCGACGGAAAAACAAGCGGTGTTTAAACTCAGCCGCTACTGGGCCGTGTTGAGTACTCCTTCTTTTGTTTTCCATGCCACACTGTGTTTGCTGGCGATGGCGGTGATCCTCGCTTACGTAACCTCAGCACCGGTGGTGTTGATGGAAGGGCTTGGCCTAACCATGAACCAATTCACTTTCTGGTTTGGTATCAACGCGGTGATCAACATTGCAGCGTGTATGCTGGCACCTAAGTTCATGGATAAATGGGGCACACACAATACACTGGTGGTGGGTGTGGTGACTCTGGCGATCGCCGGCGTTGTGATGCTGGTGATGGCAGAAACCGCGACGCCATTTGCCTTTATGTTGCCTATCTTCCTGTCATCAGTCGGTTTTGCTTGGATTCTCGGTGCCGCTGCAGGTAAAGCGCTAGAGCCGTTTGGTGATAAAGCGGGTACGGCCGCCGCACTGCTGGGCTTATTCCAAATGAGTGGTGCAGGTCTGTTGGTTGGCACCATGCAGCGTTTTGCGTTGGAGCCTCAACTGATGATAGCGATTCAGATGTGGTTGCTAATCCCTGCGTTAGGTATCCTCTTTTCGAAAATGGGTCGGCAGTGGCATACCAGCAGTGTTGTTGCCTAGGGTTGAAGAGCGAATTTAGAGTTTTACTGTATGGCGAAGCCGTGTATATTTGTCGCTCACTCCACCATTCGACACTTAACGGAATTGATAGGTAATGTCGTTAACCACTTATGAAATGGCTCGAATTCTTGAACAGATGGAAGAGTCGCCAGAGAAAATTATGTTTGGCAAATTGCTCGTTGAGTTGGGCAATCAAAGCGAAGAGCGAATCCGTAGTGCTGCCAAACAAGTGCCGCTGCATGTTCTCCGAGATATTGTTTATCAGTTTCAGCAGGTTATCAATTCGCGTAAAGGAGAGCAGGTTGAATCCATGGCGAAAGAACTTGCCCAGCAAGGCATTTCCGCTGACGAGCTGCTTGCTTATCTACAGAACAAATAAAAAAATCCCCGCCAATTTAAGCGGGGATTTTTCTTTCTAGCGTTTCTCTATTTCTTGGCGAAAGCAGTGATCGAGCGAAATTCGCCCCGCGCCCCACAGAAACGTCATCAGCAGCATCAGCCCCCATAGTTGATGATCGTAAAAGCCTCTCTCCCACAAAAGCGGGTAGGAGATCACGGCCATCGCATTAAAGGCAAATAACACTAGGCTGGTGATGCGGGTAAACACGCCGAGGGCGAGTAAGAGCGGCAAGCTGAGTTCGGCCGCTGTGGCGAGATAGGCGGCAAACTCCCAGGGTAAAATAGGGACCTGATATTCAAACTCGAACAGATAGAGGGTGCTATCCCATGAGGCTATTTTGCTTAATCCGGCATTGAAGAACACCCACGCCACCCAAAGGCGACAAAACAGTAATACCCCAGGCACCGCCCAAGATTGTAAGTGGGTAACGGTCGTGTCATAACGATTCAGCCATTCACGCATCGGAGCCTCCTTGTGGTGCGAGAGAAAAACCCGCGAAAATACCCAGTTCGAACAGAAAAGCCAGTTCAGCAAGCAAAGGTGCGGGTATTTGTGCGAGGGGAAGTGGTTGTTCAAGCAAACAAACCAACTCGTATTGCGCAGGCGTCATCGCTATGCAGCGTGGCGGTGTTGCTTGATGGCAGAGCAGTATTCCTTGCTCGCTTTGCGTAATCTCAAGTTGATCAAATTGCTGTGTTTCAATCGCCTTAAAGAGTGAGAAAACGGCGTAGTGGGAACGAAAAGCCGTGCAACCGGGAAAAAGGTGCAGTACCAACGCCTGATGCTGTGCTGGTTCGAGTAGCGAAAGTTGCTCTAGGGATTGCCAGGATTGCGGCATCTGGAACTCATTGTGTTTCTGTTGGCTTTCATCGAGCTGATCTTCCAAGCGCGCAAACTCAACACAGTAGGGTACCGCTTGGCTCACGTTGGGAAAACGCTCTAACGTCTTGGCAAATCCACGCCCGTATTGCGACACATCCCCAGTGTGTAATGGCACTGAGAGTATGTGTTGGCGTGCCATTTGCTCGAAGCATTCTTCACCTAGCAACGCTAAGGTCTTGGGGTAAGTAAGTGCTAACACTTCATTCAGGCTCATGACAAAGTTATTGCGGTAAATTTGTATTCGCTGCTCGGCACTGAATTGGTCACTGACAATGCCGCAGGATTCACCACTGGCTTGATAATGCAGTGCTTGGCGAAACTGGTGTTGAAATTCGGCGAGTTGCATTTGGCTTCCTGTTAACCCAATGCCAATGAAGGGGGCATTGGGCTGGTATTAAGCAGAGACGCTCGCAACAGAGTGTCGGCTTTTTTTGCTTCGTTGAGCAGCACATCGACGGGGGGCAAATCCAAATCCCACTCAATCAAGGTGTGTCGGCTGCCGTGCTGGGCAATCCACTGCTGATACAATTGCCAAACTTCGGCAGACACCGGTTGACTATGGGTATCTATCCAGATCTCGCCTTGCTCTAATGGTTTAATGGTGAAACCGGCCAGGTGAATTTCGTCAACGCAAGCTGCCGGAATCGCCTCAAGGTAGGTTTGGCAATCGAAACCATGGTTAAACGCAGAAACATAGACATTGTTCAGATCGAGCAATAAGCGGCAATCGGTACGACGCTGTACCTCGGTCAAAAACTGCCATTCACTGATGGTGGAATGTTGATACTTGAGATAGCTGGAAGGGTTTTCAATCAAGATTGGCCGTTTTAGTGCGTCTTGCACATGCAGTACGTTACGGCAAAAAACCTCGAGGGCTTCCTCTGTGTAGGGCAAAGGCAGCAAATCATTAAAGTAGTGGCCCCCGTTTTCACTCCAGCTGAGATGATCCGAAACCAAAAACGGCTGTAAGTCATCTACCAACTGTTTTAATCGTAATAAATGTTGTGGGTTAACCCCAGCCACAGAGCCGAGTGACAAACCAATCCCGTGGCAACTTATTTGGTAATGCTCCGCCATTTGGTTGAGTTGATGGCGATGGAAAGAATTGGGTTGGAAGTAATTTTCGCTGTGGATCTCCAACCAAGACAATGCTGGTCGATGATGATGAAAATGATCATGATGGGGCAGTCTAAGCCCAACACCAATATGGTGATGAAACTCTGCATTCGACATCGTTAGACTCCCTGCGGCAAAATTTGCGGATGGTGTGACATGAGGTGAGAAAGGAGGAGCACGGTTGAGCCTCTGTGCTCCTTCTGTTTTGCGGTGGTGTTCACCTCAATAAGGGGTTTAAGAAGATTGTGTGTTACCACCGGCCAATTTGCCGCATAAGCCTTTAGGAACAACCACGAAAGCGTCTTTTTGGTTGTCTTCTTTTGCCGTACCAGCGCAAGAGCTGGTTTTGGTGGCGCAGTCATTTTTGCCCGCTTTGGCCACGCCGTAGCATTTCTCTTTTTCTGCCGCCATTGCAGGCGCTGCAGTCAGCATGGTGCCACCCATTGCGATTAAACCGGTCACAACAGCAGTAACAGCAAGATTTGATTTTTTCATGGTTCTTTCCTCAGACTGATTTTCCTTTACTTATTGAGCTCGTGCGTCCGAGTGGACTCACTTGCTTGGTTAAAAGGACAGCAAGTTGCGGGAAAAACTTTCAAAAAATGGCGATTATTTTTTATAAACTCATCGCATCTGCAACTATCTCTATGATTTGAAATGGGTTGATGCCTTTTTCTTAAATTGCAATTTAGTCTGAAAAGCGAGCACGGTTTAGGTTATAATCTTTGTCTCTGTATAAATAACCAGTAGCTTCTTATCATGATCGATCCTTCACTTCTTCTCGATGGCTTGAACGACAAACAGCGTGAGGCTGTGGCCGCTCCTTTGGAAAACTTGCTGGTGTTGGCAGGCGCAGGCAGTGGTAAAACGCGCGTTCTTGTGCATCGCATTGCTTGGCTAATGTCAGTCGAGCAGGCTTCACCGTTTTCTATTATGTCCGTGACCTTTACCAATAAGGCGGCGGCGGAGATGCGCGGTCGAATCGAAGAGTTGATGATGGGCAGCGCGTCGGGCATGTGGWATGGCAGCCT
>NZ_NPKW01000379.1:0-539 GCF_002265885.1 Vibrio sp. 03_296 | reverse complement strand
GAGCACTCGCGACACCGTGGCCAGGGAAACGCCCGCTTCCGTGGCAATATCTTTTAACGTAGCCATTCTTCTTCCTGTTGGCACAGCGCACTGTGCTGAGTGAAATCATCTGTTCTCTATTGTAATCAAGAGGCTGCGTGATGCWCTCGTTTTTTTTAGTAAAAATCGAGCCATGAGCGTTTTTATGATACTGGAACGCTCGCAGCATGGTGGAATTTCTTTCACTAAATCTCAGTGTAAAAAGGATTGTTTATGAAAATCAGTGAAAACGTTTACACTTTGCGAATTGGATCACGGAACCCGATCCAACATGCTTGGTAAGCTTTTAAACAAGCAAAGCCATTGAGCAAATTTGAGATCAGGAGAGGAAAGGGTGAACGTTTTAGTGACAGGTGGTCATGGGTTACATCGGTAGCCATGACATGTGTGCAGATGATGGCAGCCGGTATGGAACCGATCATCGTCGACAACTTATGCAATGCGAAAGTGGACGTGTTAAGCCGTATTGAAGCGCTCACGGGTAAGCAACCTATCTTCTA
>NZ_NPKW01000378.1:0-1272 GCF_002265885.1 Vibrio sp. 03_296 | reverse complement strand
CAATGGCGACCAGAAGAGGCGCGGACAATCGCAGCGGGCGTACCAAAACCAGATAGCGCCTTCAATAAAAGAGCCGAAACACCAAGCAATAATGATCGCCTGTATGCGGCGGTCAGCGGAGATATCGGTAAAGCCGTTGCGAATGGTGGTGATGGCTCCGGTGTGTTTCAACGTGTTCAACAGGAAAATGGCGCCAAATACAATCCACAACACGGAGACGGTAATGCCAAGGCCTTGTAGCACAGAAGCGATGACGCGGGTGGTGGACATGTCCCAACCAAAGAGGGCAATCACCACAGTGAGTGCGAAGCGACACGCAGCAGCGTTTTTTTAGCCGGCCAGTTGAGACCGACCAGTAGGATGGCAGCGACCACAATTGGCGAAAAGGCCAAAAGGGCTAACATTGTTTCACTCATAAGTACTTCCTCGTACAGCTTGATCAACCTTGATGGGGTAGGGTTATCAGGTTGGTCTGACTTCCAATTGCAGTGTTCAACTGACACGGATAATTGAAAAAAGCTTATTGTTTTTGTAATGGGTGCTTGTTAATTTGGCGTGAATTTACCCCTTTATTTTTATTGATATAGGGAAATAATGAAAATCATTCCTTCCAAAAATGACATAATCCAATGCGTGCAGATGACTTAATCTTATTTAGCCAAGTGGTTGAACAGGGCAGTTTTAGTAAGGTGGCTGAAGAAAATAGCCTTACAAATTCGGTGGTTAGCAAAAGAATTGCGCGACTTGAAGAAGAAATTGGCGCTCAATTATTATATCGAACAACGCGAAAATTGACGTTGACCGAGGCGGGCAAGGCGTTAACTGCATAGTGCCAAAAATGTGAAGCAAGCCACTCAGGAGGCTAGTGGATGCTGTTGCAGGCTTTGGAGAGAATGTCAGTGGCCATATCAAAATGTCGGTACCGACGATTTCGGGTGACTTGATATTGGCGGATGCGGTTGCCGAATTTTGTAACCAGCACCCAGGATTAACCGTCGATATGTCGTTAGATCATCCGTTGTTGACCTCGTGTCAGGTGGCTATGATTTGGTCATTCGCACGGGTTATCTTGAGGATTCCAGCTTGATTGCTCGACATATTCTCGATTCCCAATGGGTGGTGTGCGCATCTCCTTCCTATATTGCCAAACATGGAAAACCGCTCGTTCCTACCGATTTAACTCAGCACAACTGCTTGCAGTATGCCTACCAACCACAGGGCGTCAGAGTGGGAGTTTAAAGGGGATAAAGGCAACTACATTGTACGTGTAGC
>NZ_NPKW01000377.1:0-443 GCF_002265885.1 Vibrio sp. 03_296 | reverse complement strand
TTGGGTGAGAAAGCTGCCATCGCTACCGATTCCTATCATTGGTTCAGGCGAAAATAGAGCGAGTTCAAAGTGCCGTGAATGCATTGCAAATTGAGCTAAGCCGTGAACAGTGGTATCGAGTGTGGGTGGCTTCAAAAGGCCATGGTGTGCCATAGAAAAAAAAAGAATCAGTGGCGGGTGAACCGTCACTGATGCACACGCGTATAACGCATCGCTTGGGCGAAAAAAGGATGTTTGATGACACTAGGATGTGGAAGTTTGGGGCGAAATAAAGCCACTTGGCGGACGTTGAGTTATCTTGCTTTGGCCTTTATTTTATTAGGCTGTTCCAATAAATTTCTATACACCAACCTCGATTGGGTGGTGCTCGAATATGTCGATGACTATGTGACATTGGAAAACGAGCAAGAAGCAATGTTGGACGAACGCTTGCAGCAATTGCT
>NZ_NPKW01000376.1:0-834 GCF_002265885.1 Vibrio sp. 03_296 | reverse complement strand
TCCAAGTGCAATCATCCCCSGGCGCTAAAACCCGGTTTGTCTGCCATGGAATAGGCAAATGTAGCCGCCGAGCACCACGGTAACAAAGTCAGGCCAGCAATGCCCATTTGCGCTATGTCCGCCAATACTCCCTGCTCTGGCACCGCGCCATGGCCAGAGCTCATCACAGAAAGCGACAATAGCACCCGCCCGCGACAATAAACGGCATCATATGAGAGGTGCCAAACAGCAAATGCTCCTTAATACGCGCGACGCGTTGTGCCATTGGGCTAAGCGGCTGATGAACAAACTCACCCATGCCATGCTCTTGCAGGGTATCGACACCATTGTGACCCACAAACAACGCTCGCGCCTGATCGATATCTTCCGCGGCTTTGAGCTCTCGACAAAACCCTCTTCAATCAATTTACTGGAGATTTGTGCCAACACTTCAATGTGGTGATGATCTTCGCCATCGGGGGATGCGAGCATAAAAAACACATCGGAAAGCTGACCATCATTCCGCTCCGTAATCAACTCCCTTGGCGGCTGATCCCCACACCCACAGCAGGTAAGGCAACGGCGTGACTTTTGGCGTGGGAATGGCAATCCCTCTTCAAACCGGTATTGCCAATCTCTTCTACTTAGCCAAATATCCCTTAAAAATTGCTGTTTATCGGTCAATTTTCCTGCTTTATCCAGCATCTCCACCAATTCGATCAGCACGTCTTCTTTGCTGTTGGCTTTCAGATCTAAGCAGATGACTTCGGGTTCGATCAGGTTGGTCATATCCACGATGGCTTTACCTTGCGTTGTCCATACTATCCATACTTACTCATTGAGGCGTGTATTGGT
>NZ_NPKW01000375.1:0-1258 GCF_002265885.1 Vibrio sp. 03_296 | reverse complement strand
CCAAGCTAATAAAGCACTCGACTCGACTCTGAATCATGCCGGTTGTTGGCAATCATCCGCGTCAGCAATGGGCTATTGGCCAATCCGGCACTCAGCTCTGATGGTTTCACTCAATCGGTTCCTTTCACTGTTTAAATTTTGCGCTTTCGCTTTCTTTGCTTGAACGCACTGCGATCTATCTTTCTTTATTCGACTGAAGAAAATCGCTCGCACTTTTCCTGATCAAGGTGGAAAATGCTCTCCTAAACAGCACGTTATGCTGTTGTTGCGTCGATAAATCTCGATTCGACACAGAGCTTTGCACTATATCACAGCTTGCTTGTGACACGCCTCTCTGATTACGATTTTGCCAAACTGCCTTGAAAAATTTGCGGTAAGTCACCATTGTAAAGTGCAAGATTCAATCATTCACAGCAGTTGATTAGAGAGTAAAAGTGACCATGAGTTCCCCAAATTGAAGTCCGATTAGGCTCGATAAATGGCTGTGGGCTGCAAGATTTTACAAAACCCGTTCAATCGCTCGTCGATATGGTCGAATGGCGGTAAAGTCCACTATAATGGCCAACGTGCAAAGCCCAGTAAGATTGTCGAAGTAGGCGCGGTATTGAAACTTCGCCAAGGCAATGAAGAAAAAACGGTTGATGATAGAAAGCTATCCACCCAAGCGACGTGGCGCACCAGAAGCACAGACGCTCTATAGCRRAACGCAAGAGAGCCAAGCAAAGCGCGAAGCACAAGCAATGCAACGTAAACTCAACGCGCATAACCCAAGTCCAGACCGCCGCCCAGATAAAAAGCAGCGCCGCGACATTATCAAATTTAAACACCAGTAAAAGCCGGAAATACCTACGAGGAATCGACTAAATGGCAAGCAATGTTTTGATCGCTACTTATTTGAAGATCTTTCAGTACGTGGCGAGTTGGTACAACTGGATGAAGCGTATCAGCGAATTATTTCTAGCAAGGATTATCCGGCAGCCCTACAAAAACTGCTTGGTGAGCTATTGGTTTCTACCACTCTTCTGACTGCAACTTTAAAGTTTGAAGGCTCTATCACCATTCAGCTACAAGGCGAYGGCCCTGTTTCACTGGCCGTGATCAATGGTGACCAATGAGCAGAAAATTCGTGGTGTGGCTCGCTGGGAAGGCCATATTGCCGACGACGCAACCCTACACGACATGAGTGGGCAAAGGTTATATGGTCAATCAACCATCGAACCGAAAAAAAGGCGAGCGTTACCAAGGTATTGTAGGCCTA
>NZ_NPKW01000374.1:0-571 GCF_002265885.1 Vibrio sp. 03_296 | reverse complement strand
AGGCAGAGTATGTTAAATCATTTTTTAGTTAGATTGACCATTGGAACCCTAGTGGTACTTGGATTTAAATTGAGCGCAATTTACTTCTTATTGTTGATCCTTTTGCTCAACACGCATCACAAAGAGTTCTTTGGCTGGTAGATGCAAACGCATCAACTTGAAAAAGCAGCTTCAAGTTGTTTGGGCATCACGACAAAAAAAATCGGGGAATATCCCCGATTTTTTGTTTCTGCAAAATGAAACTAAGCGGCTTGGATAGCGGTTTCAATCATTTTCATCGAACTATCAAGATGGCTGTCTAAAAGGCGCGCCGCTTCTTCAGAATTTTTTGCCAAAGCAAGTTTCATGATCATCTCATGCTCTTCAATATCAAACAGAGAGTGCTTATTACCTTGGTGTTGGGAGAGAGCAAAATAGCGGTAACGTTTAATTTGATTGGCGAGATCTCTAAAGAAATCAAACATGTTTCTTGCTTCAGCGCCTGCAGTAACGTGGTGTGAGAAGTGTGTGGCGCTCTTCCCATTCTGTCCAATCTGGTGTGGTGTCTAAATTCTGGGCGCGGGAAAGTTTG
>NZ_NPKW01000373.1:0-624 GCF_002265885.1 Vibrio sp. 03_296 | reverse complement strand
GCGGCATAGCTCGTCGCGCTCACCAGCATCAATAAAACAGACAATCCATTTTTCATTGTGAACTCCTTACTCAATGATCATTTGCCGCTGCAGCGGCAGGATTAATGTGATAACCGTGTTCTTCGAGTGCGCGTTCTGAAAGCTGTAAAACAGGCAACCCAGGGAGATAACTCATGCGCTTGTGCTGACGATTGACGCTGATCGCGGTGAAGCTCACGGTATGCGCATCTTCTCGTAGCATGCACGGGGAGAGGTGTGGCTYYTTTTCCTCAAAGGCACGATGAAATGCCAACAGAGACTCGCGCGTTTTCTCTTTTGCGGTGTATTCACGGTAAAGTTTCTGACGATAATGCTGCACAGCATCGAAATGCACAGCGGAAGAAAACAGCGGACTATCCACTGGCAAGATCCGTAGTGCGTCACCATTCCATTCAAATGCCATGACATCACCAAAACGCGCCGTCAACGATGGATCAAACGCCAGCAAAGTAAAAGGTGCTAAGCGTTTCAACTGAATGGTTCGAAACACTTTCACAATGTCCTCCACTCTCTGATGGGGCGAAAGATGACGCAACAATGAAACCGCGAACCTACCAACTCCCCGGACAGGCACCTTTCCTTGAT
>NZ_NPKW01000372.1:0-1056 GCF_002265885.1 Vibrio sp. 03_296 | reverse complement strand
GCGCAGCTCTCCAAACACGATCTGGTGCGAGGCCAGTTCACCCAACAGCGTCATCTGGAAATGTTTAACCAACCCCTGAGTTCTCAAGGACAATTTGTGTTAGACAAAAGCCATGGTCTGTTCGTGGCAACAACAAAACCCCTTCCCTGTGAATTTGGTTTTGACACAAGACAAACTGCGACAAAACTTTGCCGGGCAAGCACCACAAGTGATCACGGCAGAGCAAACCAATGGCGTTTACTTCAGCCGCATTTTCTCTCTGTGTTTCATGGAGATACCTCCGCTTTGCAGCGCGAGTTCGAATTGACGTTACACGTTGACGACAATGGATGGCAACTCGACCTGACGCCGACGGCAGCCCCTTTGAATGCGGTATTCAGCAAGATTACCCTCAGAGGTAACCAAGAAATTGATCAACTGGAACTGGTGGAAAAACGTGGCGATCGCACCGATATTCAATTTTCACAGCAAACGCACATCCCAGAACAATTAAGCGAAACGGAGCAAAAGCAGTTGCGTTTAATCCCGACGTTAGCCGTTAGCTGGTCTTATGGCCGTAATCACTGCCAGTTTGTTGTTGGTCTATCTCTGGTTTGCTCAAGCAACGGCACCAATCGAAACCGATATTTTAAAACTCCTGCCTAAAAATCAGCAAAACCCAGTAGCAGAACAAGCGTTTGAGCGCATTGCGGAGACAATGGGAAACAAGGTGATTTTTATCGTGTCGGGCGATGAGCGCGATAACGTCTACCAAGCAAGCGATGCGCATTGATGACACCGTTGCGATTGACGTTAAAGCACCAGCGGCGTGTCCACGTTACCTTGGTCGCGTGGTGAAAAACGTTAACGTTCAAGCGAAAACACCGCTATGGATGCAAGAAAAACTGCGTCGCTGTGGCATTCGTTCAATCGATCCAGTGGTTGATATCACAACTTTGTTCTTCTAGAACAAGGCCAGCCAATGCACGCGTTTGATCTAGCGAAGATCGACGGTGGTATCGTAGTTCGTTGGCTGAGCAGGCGAGAAATCACCCTTCTTGATGGCAGCGAAGCAGA
>NZ_NPKW01000371.1:0-995 GCF_002265885.1 Vibrio sp. 03_296 | reverse complement strand
GGTTGGAACAAGATAAGCAATGGCTGGCAGTGCTGCCAGGAAGCCAGTGGTAGTGAGCTGAAAATGCTATCACAGCCATTCATTGAAACATGTAAGAAACTCAAACAGGTATTCCCAGATCTGGGTTTGTTGTCGCGCTAGTCACCAAAAAACGTCGCGAGCAGTTTGAACAAGCGTGGAAAGAGTACGCGCCAGAGTTGGATTTCAAACTGGTGGATGATACCGCGCGAAATGTCATTACCGCCTCAGATGCGGTCATGCTGGCCTCGGGTACCGTGGCGCTCGAATGCATGTTACTTAAGCGCCCAATGGTGGTGGGGTACAAAGTGAATGCTTTCACTGCGTTTTTGGCCAAGCGATTGTTAAAAACTCAGTATGTATCGTTGCCCAATATTCTCTCTGATATGTGAGTTGGTTAAAGAGGTACTTACAAGAAGCGTGTACACCTGAAAACTTGTTTGCAGAAGTCTCCAACTTACTGGCATCGGATAACCAAACTATGTTGGATAAGTTTGCGGAAATGCATCATTGGATCCGCAAAGATGCCGACCAACAAGCGGCAAATGCAGTGTTAAAGTTGATTGAGAAATAGAAAATGGCAGCAAAAGAAACCAAGAATACCTCCTTTGAATACCCTCAGGGGTATCACTGCATTGCAGGTGTGGATGAAGTGGGACGAGGCCGCTGGTGGGGGATGTCGTCACGGCTGCCGTGATCTTAGACCCGAACAATCCTATTGAGGGGTTGAATGACTCTAAAAAGCTAAGCGAAAAGAAACGCTTAGCCTTGTTGCCAGAAATTCAAGAGAAAGCGCTAGCGTGGGCGGTTGGCCGCTGTTCGCCAGAAGAAATCGACCAGTTGAACATCTTGCAAGCCACCATGGTGGCGATGCAACGCGCCGTTGAAGGGCTTGGGATACAGCCCGATTTGGTCTTGATTGATGGTAACCGTTGCCCAGCTTTACCAATGGACAGTCAAGCGGTGGTCAAAGGCGA
>NZ_NPKW01000370.1:0-490 GCF_002265885.1 Vibrio sp. 03_296 | reverse complement strand
CCTGCTCGTAGTAGGTGATACCTGATACTGTGTTACCATCGGTTTCAACTGCAACGAAAGCGTACATCATTGACCAAAGATCCAGTTACCGTGAACCGGTAGAATGATCTTAGAAATGCTGTCGCCATTTTTCACAAGGTACACAACACCTGTATTTGCACGACGTAGAATTTCGCGTCATCTTGCTCAGCGGTCAGTTTGATAGACTGTGCAGGATTCTTTCGCGGCTTGCGTTGGTCATACGTTGCTGCATTACCATCAACAAAGTCGCCTGTTGCGAAATCAACCAGACGTGGTTCGATGTACTGAGCAAAAAGCTCTGGTACTTTCTTACCTTTGCTGTCGATACCAGCTACTTCGATGATCTTGGATTGCTTATCCAAAACAGCGTTAGCTTTTTGCTGGTCACGCAGACCGACTGCTGCTGTTGATACGATGATTGAACAAACAAGGCTCAACCCGACAACAACACCAGCGTCTTTTAATGCTG
>NZ_NPKW01000037.1:0-5025 GCF_002265885.1 Vibrio sp. 03_296 | reverse complement strand
AACAGGTGGACGCCCATTATCTTTACAATAAAGATGAGCGACTTCATCACGAATGAATTCAAAGTCGATAGCATTATCGATTTTGCGCACTAAATGGTCTTTAGGAACTAACTGTTCCATCGTCACCATTTCCAGTTCGTATTGTTGCGGGGTGGGTTCTTGAAGCATATCGGAGTATCCATATTTCGATACCCCTATTAGATCAAAGGTCTAGCTCGAAAGCTAGACCTTTGTCAGCAGTCTGAAGCGAGCAGAGCTCGCTTTTTACTTTTTCGTCGGCACTTTTTGTCGGCAGATACTCGGTCAGCAGACCCTAGCCTTTGACCTGCAAAATGTCGTTCCATGGTAAGTCGGCATCGCCTAATACGATGAAGTTCGGATTTTCCAAGGTGTCTCGTTCGTTATAAGAAAGCGGTTCCAAGTAGGTGCTGAGGATGCGTCCGCCGGCTTCTTCCACGATACATTGTGTCGCCGCGGTGTCCCACTCCCCAGTCGGACCAAGGCGCAAATAACAATCCACGGCTCCTTCTGCGACCAAGCACGCTTTCAACGCCGCAGAGCCTAATGGCACCAAATCGTAATTCCAACTGCTGCTCATACGATTGGTGATGCGATTGATGTCCTGACGGCGGCTGATGGCAATCGCAATGTTTTGTCCGGGCAGTTCATGTTTGTGGGTTTGAATTTTCAAGCTTTCGTTCATCTCGGGGATCTTCCATGCGCCTTTGCCTTGATACGCATAGTAAGTTACGCCTGAAACTGGACCATACACTACGCCCATTACCGGCTTGTTGTTCTCCACTAAGGCGATGATGGTGGCAAAATCGCCACTGCGGGCGATAAATTCCTGCGTCCCATCAAGAGGGTCCACCAACCAGTAACGGTTCCATTGCGCGCGTTTTTCCAAGCTGATATCCGCTGCTTCTTCAGACAGCACTGGAATGTCTGGGGTTAACTCACTCAGTCGTTGGGTGATCAGTTTATGCGCGGCGAGATCGGCGCTGGTGACCGGCGTCTCATCGCTTTTGGTGTATTCTTGGTACTGCTTACTTTGGTAGATATCCAGAATCAATTGCCCCGCGGTGCGAGCAATATCGATAACTTGCGGCAACAGTGCCGATAAATTCTGTGAGGTAGGCATAGCTCTCTTCCTTACTACTTGGCCGGTCGAAGTGCTCTCAGTGCCAATAGTAGCGCTGTGATACTGCGGGATTCACAAAAATCTAAGTGATGAAGAAGTTCTTCTGCCTGCGCGAGTGGCCAACGAACCACTTCAAGCGGCTCTGGCTCATCGCCTTCCAATGTTTCTGGATACAGATCTTGTGCCAAAAACAGCGTCATTTTGCTTGAGAAATAGGAAGGAGCCAGCACCACTTGCTTCAATGGCGTTAATTGTTTCGCGCCAAAGCCGATTTCTTCTTTCAATTCCCGATCCGCTGCTTGTTCGGCGCTTTCTCCCTGATCAATAAGCCCTTTAGGGAAGCCAAGCTCATAGCGCTCTGTACCTGCAGCATACTCTCTCACTAATAATAGGTCACCTTGCTCAGTAACGGGAACCATCATCACGGCATTTTTACCGCTCGGCTTGAGGCGTTCGTAAATTCGCTCTTCGCCGTTGGAGAAACGCAGTTCAAGGCTTTCGATAGAAAAGAGTCGTGATTGGGCAACGACATTACGATTGAGAATATCGGGTTCTTTCCTTCTGCTCATGACGTTGATTCCTCCTGCAAAACATTGATGACTGGAATATATACTAAAAGAAAAGGTTGGCCCAAGTGTGCCAACCTTTAAATTTCATCTCAGTTATAACCAAAATGAGAATAACTTAGTAGTATGAGTGATCGCCGCGATCGTGCTCTGTGGCATCGCGAACCGCTGTTAGCTCACCTGAGAATTGTTGTAGTAGCTCTTTCTCGATGCCTTCTTTTAGCGTCACGTCGACCATTGAACAACCGTTACAGCCGCCACCAAAGGCAACAATCGCCACGCCTGCGTCAGTGATTTCCATCAGTTTTACGTGGCCGCCGTGACCAGCAAGTTGTGGGTTTACTTGAGTTTGAATCGCGTATTCAACGCGCTCAAGCAGTGGCGCGTCGTCCGCGACTTTACGCATTTTGGCGTTGGGTGCTTTCAGCGTTAACTGTGAGCCCATTTTGTCGGTCACGTAGTCAATTTCCGCATCTTCTAAAAACGGCAAGCTGAGCTCATCAACGTAGGCAGAAAAGCTTTGGTATGGGATTTCGGTATCGGTAGCTTCTACCGCTTCAGGTGGGCAGTAAGAGACGCCACATTCTGCGTTTTGTGTGCCTGGGTTGACGACGAAAACACGAATGTTGGTTCCATCAGGCTGCTGGCCCAATAGATTGGCAAAATGAGTTTGTGCTGCTTCAGTGATAGTAATATTTGACACGACGAATACCCGAGTAAATTTGTAGGTTATTGACGCCATTTTACTCCTGATAACGAAAGGATCTAGTGTTTTGATGAGAAAACATGCTTTAGAGCGCACACCACACTGTCAAGCGACAGTGACATCCAACTCAATCCTTCTCGGGAGTTCGGCAGAGGCAATAAATATCAATGCTTTCCACGCCGACTGCAAGCAGTAATTGACATAATTGTCGTACCGTACAGCCCGTCGTGACCACATCATCGACAATCGCGACATGCTTGGGAATCACATGGGGCAGCGCTGAGCGATTGAGGCGAAAAGCACCAGCTAAATTGCGCTGACGCTGCTGTTTATTGAGCCCTTGCTGTGGCGGAGTGTGCAACAAACGAGTAAAAGCGTGAGCAAGGAATGGGCGATTTAATCTACGGGCCAGTTGCGCCGCCAACACATCGCTTTGATTGAAGCCTCGCTGCCATTGCCGACGCCAATGCATCGGCACAGAGAGCAGCAGTGGCGCGGGGTGGTCAATGCGTTGGATGAGCAAAGGAGCCAAGCTGGCGCAGTACCAGAACTTGCGCTGATGTTTGATTTGATTGACGTAGTGTGAGGCCGGGAAGCGATATGGCGTGAGGCAGTAAAGCCTTTGCCAAGGGGGCGGAGATTTCAGACATTGGCCGCATTGGGGGACAACCGTTAATGTCGGCAGCCCGCAACGTTGGCAACGCGGTTCGGCATCGAACAGGGTTAGACAGTGCCGGCACCAGAGCGGGTGGTGGTCGTGATTCATCGGCAAGCCGCACAGATGACAGAGGCGAGGAAGAGATCGGAGTATTTTTTCACTAAGCCAATCGGTTAACATACGGGCAGTGGGGCGAATGAATCGTGTCGCTAGCGTACTCGACCACACGTGACGCATGAGGCTGGAAAAAGTAGGAGTAAGAGGGAAGATGAGCACAGATTTACATTGGCAAATACAAGGTCAGGGGCCCGATTTGGTATTGCTGCATGGCTGGGGCATGAATGGCGCGGTGTGGCAGCAGGTGGTTGAAAGGCTGGAGCCGCACTTTCGTTTGCATGTGGTGGATCTGCCTGGCTATGGCCACAGTGCCCATCTTCATGCGGCAAGTTTAGAAGAGATTGCTCAGCCGCTTCTCGAGTATGCACCGAAACAAGCCATTTGGGTTGGCTGGTCATTAGGTGGGCTGGTGGCGACGCACATGGCGCTGTATCACGCCGATTACGTCAGCAAGTTAGTGACGGTGGCGAGCTCACCCAAGTTCGCCGCAGAAGCGCGTTGGCGTGGCATTCAGCCGCAAGTATTGAGCGCCTTTACCGAGCAGTTGAGTGAAGACTTTCACACCACGGTCGAGCGTTTTATGGCGCTGCAAGCAATGGGCAGCCCTTCGGCACGACAAGATGTGAAAAACCTCAAACAAGCGGTGTTTTCGCGCCCGCAACCCAACCCTCAATCGCTTTTAGCTGGGCTGCAAATGCTGGCGGAGGTGGACTTGCGTGACCATCTGTCGCACTTAACCATGCCGATGTTGCGTCTGTATGGCCGTTTGGACGGGTTGGTGCCGATCAAGGTGGCGCAGGATCTGGAGAAAGCCTTACCAACGAGTGAGCAGTTCATTTTCACCCAGTCGTCACATGCGCCCTTTATCACTGAACCAGAGAGCTTTTGCCACCAGTTGCTGAGCTTTGCAGGCAAGTAAGCGAAAAATAAAATTAAACCTGTTCAAATATTGGTCGATACAAGAAGTAACCAAGGCAACTTACTACGGTTAGTGAAGCGGTTTTGGGGCTGTGCAATGATGTGCATGGTAGGGCGATTCTTTGAGGAGGTATCGCGATGATAGTGTCACCGACCACTGTGAGTGTGCCACTGATCGCCCCATCGGTAAATGTGCAGACAGAGCAGGCCGCGCGCGACAACAGAGTGCGTGAACCTGTGGCGCCAACCGTTGCGTTGGCCAAATCTAACGCGGAACGTAAAGTCAAAAGTGATGATAAACGCCGACGTCAATCTTCGTGGGATCCTTCAGAGCACCCTGGCTATGAGATGGAAACCAATACGCAAGAGATCTCGGTCTATCATGAAGATCCTAAAGATACGCTTGAGCGGCTTTTTGGACTTCTGGCACTGCGAAGTTACAGTGAAGAACAGGGTAAAGGCTACGCAATGCGCTATCGTCTGCCCAAACGTATCTTGGATGCGGCGATAAGAGAAGGGATCATGGAGAAGCGTCGAGCGATCATCAAGTACCATTACGGTCACTCTGTCGCCCCTCATACCCCTTCAGAAGTGATTGCGGTGTTATAGCAAGCAAACACCACCGCAGTGACTGACGATAAAAACCCACTATGGAAACATAGTGGGTTTTATTGTGCGCCGAGCATGGCGTTGATCTAGGAGGTGAAAGTCCTCTACGGGCTCAGTCGAGCGAGAACCGTTAGCCTATGCAAGGGTGTTCACCGTGAGGTGAAACCTAAAGGAAGCAAACGGCAAAACTTGGTTGTGACGAACAGAAACCTGATAGTAGGCCTGTACAACTTGGGTAACCTAGCAATAGATAGAACAGCCCAATGCCTCGACGGGAAGTGTGTATAGGTAAATCAGGCATAACCAAGGG
>NZ_NPKW01000369.1:0-793 GCF_002265885.1 Vibrio sp. 03_296 | reverse complement strand
TTTGGATACCATGATCAACGCATGGACTCTATACCAAGCAGAAACGTGCGTGGTGTGGTCTCGTTTTGCCTCTTTCATTGAAGTGGGTGGCCGTACAGGCTTGGGTTACCGCGAATACCGCGCARGACGCAATTTCGGTTCCTCACACCAACCCAGCAATGACGCGCAAGCGCTTGGTTGATCTGCTCGCGGCCAAGTGAAAGCCGGATACGGTTTACACCTATTTGATCCAGATTGGTTCGATCCAGAAAAAGCGGATGTTAAACCATCAAAATCACCAACCGTTGTCCCAACACCATCTGACGATGACAAGATCCACGGTATCAAAGACACCTGTTCAGACGACCACCTATGGATCGTGCCAACCATCTTGAACTATGTAGAAAGAGACAGGCGATATCGGCTTTATTGATGAAGTGATTCCTTACGCCGACGCGCAACGCCACTGTGTATGAACACATGATGGCGGCGCTGGATTTCTCCGCAGAATACGTTGGTCAAACGGGTATCTGTAAAGGTCTACGCGCAGACTGGAACGACTGTCTAAACCTAGGTGGTGGCGAGTCTTCTATGGTGTCATTCCTACACTTCTGGGCACTGGAAGCTTTCCTAGAGCTTTCTCGCTTCCGCAATGATGAAGCGGCGACAGACAAATACCAAGCGATGGCAAACGGCGTTCGTGAAGCGTGTGAAACTCATTTGTGGGATAGAGAAAGCGATGTATATCCGTGGTTTGACCAAAGATGGGGACAAGATCGGTACCTTCGACCAAGTAGAAGGTAAAGTACACCCT
>NZ_NPKW01000368.1:0-535 GCF_002265885.1 Vibrio sp. 03_296 | reverse complement strand
CTCTCCGTAAGCTGTGTCACACCTCTTCCCCTGGCAAAGTGCCATCATAAGAAAAGCTGGCTTTTGTTGAGATAGGCGATCCCCGCCCCTTGATGGTCGAGTTTTTCCACCAACACCTGCTGATGTTTGCTTTCGGGTTGAAGTTTCTTTTTCGGTTGGAAAAAACGTGCCATGCTCAATTACCTGAATGATTTACTCAAATTTGTTTTACCGCTTCACTATTCTGCTGCGCAATCGTTGTGCCGGTGAGCGGTTGTGATTATGCTTAGCGACTATCCGGCTGGGTCACTGACATACTAGTGGCGCCTATTTCCATATCCAGACCTTGATGTAATTAGATAACATGACCAGATATGGCTTACGAGCACGTGTAATTACGCTCACCCTAGCGCCAACCTTGATCATAGGGTTGTTGCTCAGTAGTTTTTCTCTTTCAATCGCTATCAAGATCTGKAACGTCAGGTGATCACCACTGGCAACAGCATTATTGAGCCGATCGCCATCGCCAGCGAGCCTCATCTGCTTTCTGAAAGCC
>NZ_NPKW01000367.1:0-604 GCF_002265885.1 Vibrio sp. 03_296 | reverse complement strand
CGCACTATGAGGTGCTATTTMTGGGGAAAAGATCGACTCGAATAGGTTAGGTGCCTAAAAAAAAGCCCGCAACAGCGGGCGAATAGTCACAGATGCATTACACAAAAGTGGATTTCCTGACCAAGGTCAGTGGATTCACTTGGGTCAACTGAACACTCATTGAGCGGTCAATCAACAAATTCAGGTTATCCTAAAATAACCGCATTGACTATTTATGTTTTTAATGTAGACTAAAATTCCGATGGAATTTTCTGTTGATTTGAGGTTGATCACAATTTGTGAGCGCAATCGATTACTTTTGATGAGTCAATAATGTGCCTAGTTCACTAGAACGACAAATGTCAGCCCAGATGGGAGAGGTGAGTTGGGCTAGGTGTGTTAACGATAAAGCCAGTCCTGCCATATTGTTTCCACTGCTGATGGTGACCATCGACTCCGCTTGAAGTGCATGGTCGAAGACAATCGGCATGGCTTTTTAGTGAAGAGGGAGTACAGTGCCAGTTGATATCCTGTAATTGCATAAATTTGCGAACTGTCGACGCATGTCATGCGCCGATAATCCATTAATGCTCTGACTTTTTTAGGATCAACAGAGCGATCGCCT
>NZ_NPKW01000366.1:0-655 GCF_002265885.1 Vibrio sp. 03_296 | reverse complement strand
AAGTCACATCGGTAAAACTGATAATGCGAGGCAGGCGAGCAATCGCTTCAGAAAATTCACCCGAATATCGTGATAATCCCCGGTTAACTCAATATTCGAAATGGCAGTTCGGTAAAGGAAATCCTTGGTTTGCTTCTCCCCCCAATCAATACGTGTAAACGTGAGCTTACTTTGAATGCCGAGTTCATTGACCGAAGCTAGCATCGTCGCCAACTCTTTCTGCACGGGCAGTTGCTTAAGTAAGAATTCATAGCGCTGAGTCAGTTCATCAAGTTGCGATTGAAGTTGCGGCAATGCCGCCACTTTGGTCGCCTTAATTCGAGCCGAGATTTTCAGCGTTTGCTCTTCTGTGACCATCCTTTGCACACTTCCGTTTCCGGCTTGAGATAGAACCAATAGCCAAAACCTTGAATGATCAACATCAGCAACACGACAACCACCGCCTGCGGTAAAATCGGCCAATCTGTGATTTCATCGATATCGAGATCTTGCCAACTAGCCATGATTCCCCTCCTTGGCCAACGTATTGGCAGAATCGGCATGTTCATCAAACACAAAAGAGACGGTAACGTCTGGAAGCTCTTACCAAACGCTTCTTGTCATGAACAATCGAATGCATTTCCACTTCTTTCAGGAAGGAGGAACGTTCCAAATT
>NZ_NPKW01000365.1:0-1037 GCF_002265885.1 Vibrio sp. 03_296 | reverse complement strand
AACGCAATGAACCCTCTCTCTGGTGCTATTTTAATGATGATGCTGTCCAGCCACGGCACTGCTGCTGTTGCCGCTTATGGGGCGGCACAACGCATTGAATCGATTTTGATTTTGGTCCTCATGGCACTCACTTCCGCTCTGACGCCTTTTATAGGCGCAAAACTTTGGCGCGAAAACCCACAACGAGCGTTCCAAGGATTGTTCGTCAGTATGCGCTTTTCTGGTGCTGTTCAAGGTTTGGTTTTTTTGATGATGGTGCCACTCAGTATTCCGCTTGCTGCGCTGTTCTCACAAGAGCAAGCAGTGAGAGATTTGCTTTGGCATTATCTGCTCGTCGTACCGATCAGCTATGGGTTTTTAGGCATTGTCATGATGTTAGTCAGCGGTTTAAATGCTATGCATCAACCAACTCAACGCCTTCCGTTGGCGTGATTCGACTGTTTGATCTTTACCCTGCCAGCGGCTACCTAGGCAGTTGGCTCTACGATATTGAAGGGCTGTTTATTGGCATTGCCGTGGGCAACATTTTGGTGGGGTTATGCAGCTACCTTTACGCTCTCAAGCAACGCAAACAACAATTGGCCACCTTAGTGCCTTAGGTTTGATAGTACTGTAAAACCACCAATATGAAAAAGGCTGCGATAACGCAGCCTTTTGCTCAGATAGTCCGCTTATTTTGCTTAGAATAGCTCTTCTGCGACTTTGAACAGGTCATTGCGAACTGGACGCTTCATGTTCTCGATTGCATCGATGATATCGTGGTGAACAAGTTGCTCTTTCACGATACCAACACAACGACCACCATGGCCTTCCATCAATAGGTGAACGGCGTAGTTACCCATGCGAGACGCAAGAACACGGTCGAACGCGGTTGGACGGCCACCACGTTGGATGTGACCAAGAACAGTGGCACGAGKTTCACGACCCGTTCCAGCTTCGATCTCTTTCGCCAGCTCATTGGCATCCATCATCAGTTCTGTCCAAAGCAAGATGCATGCTTCTTACCTTTCGCGATGCCATCTTTGATGTTGCTAATC
>NZ_NPKW01000364.1:0-744 GCF_002265885.1 Vibrio sp. 03_296 | reverse complement strand
TTATCATTACAGAATAACATCCCGATTAGAGTATACATAAAAGTGTCTCAAAAATGATTAAGCGCTGTTATTTTATACAGTTACGAGTCAGATCCCATATTAAGCAACGTTTGTTCTATTAACGCTCTAGCTATCGTGCCTGTTGGTGCGACGGGGGGCAAATTGTCACTGGCGAACCATTTAGCATCCGCTAACTCGCTGTAGTCTGGTTTCAACTCTCCGGCGTGGTAATCCGCCAAAAAGGCCATCATCATACTGGAAGGAAAGGCCCATGGTTGACTACCAAAGTAACGAATGTTGGTCACTTCAATGCCGGTTTCTTCTTTCACCTCTCGAGCGACGCACTGTTCCAATGTTTCACCAACCTCTACAAAACCAGCGATCACGGTATACATACCATTGCGGTGTCTGGGGTGCTGTGCCAACAAAATACGCTGCTGCTTTCGCACCGCAACAATAATACATGGGAAAAATTCTCGGGTAATGCAAGGTCCGGCATTCCCCACACTGCATCGCGAGTTGGTTGTGATTAAGGTGATTGCGTCCACCACACTGAGGACAAAAACGCATTGTTTGCGTCATATGGCCATATTGAATGGCTTTGCTCATGAGACGAAAAGAGAGCTCAGGAAAATGCAAACACTCACGCAGCGAGTGCATTTCTAAACTCTGCTCGACATCTGCTTCGTTGAGCCACATGACGGGATGATGGTTATAGCTGCCGATTTGCTGCGCCTTTTCTGC
>NZ_NPKW01000363.1:0-828 GCF_002265885.1 Vibrio sp. 03_296 | reverse complement strand
GCCACTAACACGCCAATCGCTCTCCCCATACAGATGGCCAGAATCGTAGGCTAAGCCAGCATCAAGGAAAATATCCGTCGATTTCTCTTCCCACGTATTGCCTTCGCGAAACACATCATTGACGTAACCATTGTGGTTTTTCAGGCCATAGCGTTTGTAGGTTTGATAGCTCAATGACGTTCCTGCCAACACACGCCAGTTATCTTGCAGTTTGTAGTGCAGCAAAATGTTGGTTGCCGCTTTCAGATATTCAAACTGGTTGGTTTGAATCAGCGTACCGTTTTTATGCCACTCTTCGGTGGCACTGATCGGCGAAAATGTCGCTAACGCATCAATGGAAAAATCAAAGCGCGCGTTAATGTGGTACAGCCCGCCCGTGTTCAATACGGGGCTCACCACACTGGCATCGGAGTCTAAACCGGGAAACAACTCTTCATACACCACATTTTCAAAGCCAAGGGTAAAGTAAGAGTAACCATATTTGCTCTTATCAAGGGTCGTTTGCGCCTCAGCCGCTGAAGAGCCCAAACACGCACCAATCATGATTAACCTAGCCCACTGTTTCATCTGTTTCTCCTGAAATTTTTGGCCCAGATGTTAACCCTCACTGACCCATTTGCCAACCCCGTTACTGATAAAAAAATTAAAATAAATTTACGGTTTTTTCGCTGTTTTCGAWTGCCTTGAAACYCCCACTCTAACCGGATAAAAAAGCCCCGAAATTCTCCCTTCTTTCGCATGATTTATAAAAAGATGAAAGAAGACTACTAACGATGTGCGTTATTCAATTTAGTCAGAATAAAGAAGCAAAGGACTCTTAGATGAAAA
>NZ_NPKW01000362.1:0-793 GCF_002265885.1 Vibrio sp. 03_296 | reverse complement strand
CAATATATAACATAGAGTTATAGAAAAGATTTAGCAAGTTAAATCAAAAAACAGAGAGTACATGTTATTTAGGCAAAGGAATGCATTTCCAAATGCAAACTACGTAAAAATCATCAGGTCTACATCTCATTTGAAGAGGCTCTTTCTAGATGGGGGTAATTTCAAAAATTCCGATGCGGCACAATCGTCGCGACAACGGGCGAACCTAGAGAATGACTCTACAGAGTTCGGTGGCATTGAATTTATCCATGTCGAACACTCTCTCGAAAACACGCTGGATACGGGTATCCACTAAGATTGGCTAAAAGCTTTGGTGCTATGAAGATCTCAAAAGAATCGATAGGAACATGCATCTTATTGTTCGATAAGAGTTGTATCCACCTACTGTCGGTTGACATCGATTACCTTTGCATATGCAGCACTTAAATATTCATTCAATATCATAAATTTAGTATTATTGGTGACGTTGAATTGACTTCTTTTAGCTCAGTGAGGGGAGTAGGGAATGCTGTGCAGCACTCAAAGAATGGGGATCAGGTTTTGTCTTAATGACAACGGTACTTTAGTTGACGCTAAAAATTAGCCTCATTTTATCAGCCAATTGCCGTGTATGTGGCAATGCTGTTAGTCGTAAGGAAACCTTTCCAGCTATTTCAACACTCAGATAATCAAGTAGTGATTACTTATGTCTTATCTGAAGTATGCGAGCGTTTAAGTAACCTGATCTCCGAGCAAAAAAGATTAGCGCTACCTATTGATTACTCCTGCACGAATTAGCATTAGCGTCGAAATA
>NZ_NPKW01000361.1:0-550 GCF_002265885.1 Vibrio sp. 03_296 | reverse complement strand
CKGGTTTGTAGATCCAGTTGTTTTAGCTGTGTTGGTTCAAACAGTTTGCTCATGATCGATTCCTTACTTAAGTAGTGGTACTTGGGTTTTGTTGCTTACTGATTCCATCCAATCTTTCACGGTGTTGTCCCATTCGATTTCTGTGGCACTGAAGAACCCGCGCAAAATAGAAAACAGGATCGCTTCGTCTACCAAAGTCACGTGCTGGTAGGAATCGAGATCAACACGTTTTTCGCACGCTCGATGAGCGCTTCTACCTCTTTGGCAATAGTTTGGTGTGTCTTGCAAAAGTGTCATTCTCAAAATTGAGTGCATCCGTTTCCTTTTTTGTGCGCCAAGCTTGTTGTGCAGACTGAGTGGCAAACTCTGGCAAATCCATGTTTGACCAACGTGGGTAACCCACTTTTTGCAGTGGAAGAAACGCGCTTCGCTGCCAATCCAGCACCGATTCAGACGGTTGATGGCTTTCTGAAGATTGAGCGAGCTCGATAAAGTAAGCGATGATGTCTAAGCTTTCCGCGAGGGCTTGGCCGTCATTTTTAAGTAATAG
>NZ_NPKW01000360.1:0-1913 GCF_002265885.1 Vibrio sp. 03_296 | reverse complement strand
GTCCATTACGGTGAAATTCCGTACGTTGCATTAACTATGGGGTGTTTTTACCCTCTACGGTTTTGTAAAAGAAAATAGCCTACGATTGGAGCACGACATTATTTTTGAAGCATTACTACTTGTTCCTGTGGCCACTATTTATATGGCGATGAAATACGCGCAAGGCGACGCGGTTTCCCTTTCCTCCGATCTTTCAACGCTATTATTATATTTGGGTAGCGGACCGGTCACCATCGCGCCCCTTATTTTTTATTCCATTGCTATTCGTTATACCAATATGACGAACATTGGCCTGATGCAATATATTGAGCCAACGTTACAGTTTCTCCTTGCCGTGTTTATTTTTGTCTTGAGTATTTCGACCAAGTTGAAAATGGTGAAGCTTTGGCTTGATTTGGTTTGGTTTGCTGTTGACGATTGCAGAAACATTGACAAACAGAGTCAAACGCCGCTCTGTTCGTTTAACGTGATTTGATAACGGATAACGGATAGTAGATGATGATCGATTGAGGCTACTCGGAAATGTGTGGATGCCGAAGGAGTTGAAAACGCGGTAACTGCTCACGTAAGCCCTCAAATGTGGCGCGCGCACTTTCCTTGGCCAGCTTGTTCACTTAACCCAATCGGGTAGAGCACCGCCAGGATTAGCGAACGCGGTGTATTCAATGTGAGTGGTGTCGTTGGTGAGCTTATTCAGTATCCCAGCTCGCTTTGACTTGCGATGATGCGAATGTAGCCAGGACTCCGAGGAAGCGTCTCAGGTGCATCGCTGATCTGCAAGGTGAATCCAGCTTCATCTAGGCTGTACTTTGAATAAAGTCAGCATATCGCGATTTTGTGCAGGCCAAGGTGCCGACAAATTGGGTGTAAACGATGTTTTCTCGCGGTGATAGCTGTTGCACAACGTGGCTGTGAGCAACATTATCAATCCAGTTAGGTACGTTGTCAGTGTCTTCGAGTAATTTCAAAAATGCGGCATAGCTGGTGGGGAAAAACATTTGAGCACGAATCTCCACCAAGCCATCTGTGTGCTCACGATAATGGATGGTGATACCATTGTCGCTGGAATCAAAAATCCAACCTTGCTGTGGCGATGACCAAAGTCGCAGGGTTGAATAAAAATAAACAAAGGCTTAGCAGTAGAATATCGTTCTATATCAGCTCTTTCCGTGTTTTAGGTTATTCATTYAAACACATATACAACGTTATGAAATGCGCATTGCATCAGTTCACTGATTTAAGTGTATGACGAATGCATTCTAATGCCCCTTTTGGCTGATCAAATAGAAGAGGTAGTGATGACAGCACCTAACCAAAATGACTTTTTTCTCACGTTTTGAAGCAGACATTCTTGCAGGCAAGAAAACCATCACAATTCGCGACGAGTCAGAAAAGGACTATCACCAGGAACCACAGTTGAAGTCTCGTACACTAGAGGAAGGGCGTGTTTCTGCCACTGAAATCTTAAGCGTGGAACCTATTGCATTCTCGGCGTTGAATCAGTTTCATGCAGAACAAGAAAACATGACGCTGGAAACGTTGAAAGAAGTCATTCAAGAAATTTACCCTGGGATAGAGCAGTTGTACGTCATCCAATATCAGCGAGTATAGCTTTGTTGAACTTTGCGGCAATTGCATAATGTCAAATTCATTTTGCAATTTGCATTATATTGGCTTGGTTTATCGACGAATATGAACCTTGTTTATCTGCATTTTGGTTAAAAATGTAGCAAATAATAGGATTGGTGTACGTTTTTAAAGTTGGCACGCTTTCTGCTTTAATAAGATTGACCCTTTTTAAGCCGAGGGTCACCTAGCCAACTGACGTTGTTAGTGAACCTGATTGTTCACAAGTATATACAGCCAATCACCTCTTATTGTGATTGGCTTTTTATTCTCAATGTCACCCAAAT
>NZ_NPKW01000036.1:0-2815 GCF_002265885.1 Vibrio sp. 03_296 | reverse complement strand
ATCCTCGCGAACGCGGGGATCCATCGTACAGCGAGTCTTGTAGCTCGGTATTACCGCTTCATTGCCAGTGTTGTTGTCAGTTTGGCTCTATGTTGTTGTCTGGGGTGAGTGCATTTCCAAACGCGACATCTGGCGTGTGTGGATGAATGGATTCCCGTGTGCACGGGAATGACGATGGGTGGCGTGGCGGCGGTGTGCTGAGTTTTTATGGGATAGTGGCGTTGTTGATGTGTCTTGTCTCATCTCATCCTTTGTTATTACAACTTCTTACTTATAACTTAGGTTTGTCAGCCTCTTTCTGTCTCTCAGCTCGTCATCCTCGCGGACGCGGGGATCCATCGTACAGCGAGTGTTGTAGCTCGGTATTACCGCTTCATTGCATGTGTTGTTGGGTTGTTCTATGTTGTTGTCTGTTGGGGCGAGTGTGTTTCCAAACGTGACATCTGGCGTGTGTGGATGAATGGATTCCCGTGTGCACGGGAATGACAGCTGGTGGTGCGGCAGCTGTAAAGTACTACATTGGTGGAAATAACGGTTGGTAGTGTAAATGTCGCCTTAGTATGTATTTTTGCCAACTTCCTCGCGTGTTTCTTCATCTTCACAAATAGCTTGTTACTGGCGTGTTAGTTTCCCTATTAAGTTGATTCATCAAAACCAATAGAGTGACTAGGAGAAACTCGGTGAGCCTTCCATGTGTGTATATTCTGGCAAGTCAGCCCTATGGCACTTTATATATTGGTGTGACTGGTGATCTCATGAAGCGCATTTGGCAACATAAGAATGGTGAAACGGACGGTTTTAGCAAAAAGTATCGAGTGGCGCATCTTGTATACTTTGAACAGTTTGAAGCCATGACTGATGCGATTTTAAGAGAGAAGCGGCTAAAAAAGTGGAACCGACAGTGGAAGATTCAATTAATTGAAAGCGCCAATCCTCATTGGTTGGATCTGTATGAAAGTCTCCGTACAACGGCCTGACCACTGCGTGATTAACATTGCGCAGTTTCGTTGTGGAGGAGTGCTTTAGGGGAGCAAGGACTAAGCATGCAAGTTATTCACCATGGGGGAAAGGATACCGTTACAGGCTCTTGTCATGAGTTTCGTGCTGCGGCTATCGCGATCTTAATCGATTGTGGGCTTTTCCAAGGGAAAGATGCGCGGCCACCGGAAGTAGATTTCCCAGTCAAACATATTGATGCTTTAGTGCTGACTCATGCGCACATTGATCATATTGGTCGTATTCCTTGGCTACTCGCAGCAGGATTTTCTGGCGCTATCTACTGTACGGAAGCAACCGCTGAACTCGTTCCGCTGATGTTGGAGGATGGGCTAAGGTTACAACTCGGCTTAAACCAAAAACAGTTACACCAAGTGCTCGATTTGGTCAAAAAAAGCTTAAAACCTGTGAAGTATGGAGAGTGGTTAAGACTGACTCCTTGTGTAAAAAATGGTTATCGTGCTTCGCGATCCACTGCCCATGCTTTAGAAAACTACCTCTATCTGCGTTTTAATCCTGCAGGTCATATACTGGGATCGGCCTATTTGGAGTTTAAGCTACCAAGCGACGAAGTTGTGGTGTTCTCGGGGGACTTAGGGCCTCGAAATACGCCACTACTGCCAGATCCCATTTCTCCTCCTCGAGCCGATTATCTGTATATAGAAAGCACTTATGGCGACAAATTGCATGAAAGCGTTGAAGAAAGAGGAGAGCGCCTCAAGTCGATCATCAATCGCTCATTGCAAGACGGTGGTAGCATCTTGATACCTGCGTTTAGTGTCGGCCGCACACAAGAGTTGTTGTTTGATATTGAGCAGTTGATATTTGAGCATAATATCGGCACCGATATCCCTATTATTCTCGACTCGCCATTAGCTAAAAGAGTAACTCAATCGTATCGCCGCTTTAAAAAACTATGGGGAAAGGAGGCGAAGCGTCGGCTGGAGGTCCATCGTTATCCGTTGGCCTTTGAGCAGTGCATAACGATAGATGATTATCGCCAACATAAAGCATTAGTGAATCGTCTTGCCTCGACAGGGGAGCCTGCTATTGTGGTTGCCGCATCAGGAATGTGCCAAGGTGGCCGGATTATGGACTATCTCCAAGCGTTGTTGCCAGATGAGTGTACTGATGTGTTGTTTGCTGGATATCAGGCGAATGGTACTTTGGGCCGTGAGATTCAATCTGGCGCGAAAACGGTACAAATTGAGCACGAAATGGTGGAAGTTCGAGCTCAGATACATACGATGTCTGGCTACTCGGCCCATGCAGACCAAGCCGATCTACTGGCGTTTATTCAAGGTATTGCGCAAAAGCCGAAGGAGATTCATTTGATCCATGGTGAAGAGGAAGCAAAGCTAAGTCTGCTTCGAGCAATGCAGCTTTAGGTTCCTCGTTTCTTTTGTTGATACTCTCCATTTCTGTCTTTTACTTGCTTCAGTTTCTAGTCTCTAGTCCTTTCTCTCTCCGCTCGTCATCCTCGCGAACGCGGGGATCCATCGTACTGCGAGTGTTGTAGCTCGGTATTACCGCTTTGTTACCGGTATTGCTCTATGTTGTTGTTGGTTGTGGCAAGGGGGTTTCCAAACGCGACATCCGGCGCGTGTGGATAAATGGATTCTAGTGTGCACGGGAATGACGATGGGTGGTATGGCGGCGGTGTGCTGAGTTTTTACGGGATAGTGTCGCTGCTGATGTGTCTTGTCTCATCTTATCCTTTGTTATTCAAATTTCTTCTTTACAACTTCGGTTTGTTAGCCTCTTTCTATCTCTCAGTTCGTCATCCTCGCGAACGCGGGGATCCATCGTACAGCGAGTG
>NZ_NPKW01000359.1:0-891 GCF_002265885.1 Vibrio sp. 03_296 | reverse complement strand
CTTAATCGGATTGACATCGACATTGTACGACACTTCGTAGTGCAACGATCTGATGTGAAATAAGTTTATCTCTTCACTCAGCGCTTTATCAGGGCAGCGCCTTTCCCAACCATGATTGAACATGGAAACAAAATCGCTGTGCGTGGTGATCGTCACCATCAACAGCAGTTTTCCATCTTTAGGGCGAAGTTGGTAGCTTTCCGTTGAGCCAATCCATTTCATGGCAACATCGCTGTCTATGTCTTGAACATGTTCTGGGTTAAAGATGGCAACATGATGAAGTTCGATCCGCTGCTGCGGTTCAATCGCGTCAATCACCGCACGCGTGCTCCCATGTCTGGGTCAAAGAACTTGATGTCTTCCCCTTCTTGCCAGACGCCGTCAAATTGCGAGTGAGGAGAAAACAGCTTTTGCCCACGTTTATACAGTTCCAGCATCCGTCAGCACTTGCCACACTTTCTCCGGTGTCGCGTCGATTTCAACATGATAATTCAATGTCAGCATACTCTAGCCTCCCTGCTTGTTTAGTTAACACGCTAGCCTATACAGGCTAAAAATCAACCAGTTATTTTTTGGCAAGCGGCATAATTTCGACAATACTTATCCAAAGTAGGCGCGATCTCTCGATTTCGCCCACAACACCGAGTAGTTGTTTGGTGACAAGGATTTGAAACCGAAGACGCGAACCTGGAGCGCTCATGAAGAAACAACGTTACCCGCTGAGTATTCATATCACGAGTCTGTTTTTAGTGCTGACAACGGTTGTTGGTATTGTTCTGATCACCATCAGCTACAACCACTCGCAAACCTTGTTGAGCAAAAGTGCCGAAGGGTTGAGTAACGAGCACGCTCACAAACTGGAATCGGCGTTTCAAACCTCTGTTGGTCCAA
>NZ_NPKW01000358.1:0-1022 GCF_002265885.1 Vibrio sp. 03_296 | reverse complement strand
CAGTGAGAAAACCGGCGTCATGGTGATTGACCAATCCAAGCCGTTGAAGGTGGCGGTTTCAAATAGGGTGGTCGGGTAGCCAACCTTTGCGAGTCAGCGAGGCAAAAATACTGGTTTTAAGCGCTTGTTGCTGTTCGCTGACATCGGCTTGAATGTCTAGGCCAACTTGGTGCTGCGCCAGTAAACGTCCCTCTTTATCGAGCAAGGCAAGGCGAGTTCGATCTGAATAAGCGAGCTGTTCAAGCTGGTTTGATAAGGTGGCCAAAGTGAAGTCGGCTCCCACCACGTATTGCCCATTCACCGAGCGTCGAGAAAGCGTCACCCCGTTGGTTTTWAGAAAGTAAAAAAATATGGCTCTGTCAGTCTGATCTCGCCGTCCATTTCGGCGTTGATAAACCAAGGTCTCACTCGAGGATCAAATGTGTTGTCATTGGTCTTTTTGTAGTCCATTCGTTCAAACTGGCTGTCGAGAAAGATGAACTCGTTGGTGCCATCCACATGGGTATTGTTAATCAGGAAAGCAGCGTTCGCTGGAGCGGAAAACTTGGACGGATGGTGGGCGAATTCGAGCATACGATATTGGGTGAAAGTCCCGCTTTCAGATGCGTGATACAGTGCAACCAAATTGGGATTTTCTTCAAAAATATGGGCCAGAGCGCTTAACCACGGTTTTTAGCTTGTTCTCATTGTTGTATTCATCAAGAAAAGCACTCACAGCCATAAAATCCAACGTGGTTAAAATTGGACCAACAGAGGTTTGAAACGCCGATTCCAGTTTGTGAGCGTGCTCGTTACTCAACCCTTCGGCACTTTTGCTCAACAAGTTGCGAGTGGTGTAGCTGATGGTGATCAGACAAATTCCAACAACCAGTTGTCAGCACTAAAACAGACTCGTGATATGAATACTCAGCGGGTAACGTTGTTTCTTCATGAGCGCTCCAGGTTCGCGTCTTCGTTTCAATCCTTGTCACCAAACAACTACTCGGTGTTGTGGGCGAAATCGAGAGATCGCGCCTACTTTG
>NZ_NPKW01000357.1:0-693 GCF_002265885.1 Vibrio sp. 03_296 | reverse complement strand
CTAGAGTGATTTATCCAAGAAAAACATTCCGCCTTTCACTTTTTTAATTCTAGTATCTAAAAATTCCCCATTGATAGAAACGATTTCATCACACTGAAAGAAAGACTTAATATAAATTATTGTTATTCAGAAACAGCCCCTGTCGGCTTTATCGGTCAAGGTCTGGTTGGCAGTCGAGGAATGAAAATTACGGAATATTGCAACCTGTTAAAAACAATTGTGAAAAAGCATCCGAGAGGACTCATTTATTTTCCACATAGAAGTGAAACTAAAGACGTTGAAAATATAGTAAGGAGCATCGTTGGTGTTAACTACAGAAAAACGTCCAGTCCAATTGAGTTCGAAATCTCTAATGAAGAAATAAACTATCCACCATTTATGGTATAACATCCGCAGCTTCATTTACATTAAGTAAAATCTACACCAACATACCAATCTATGATATCGAAGTTCCCATTGAAAAATACGAAATKRCCATTACTTGGGGAAACTTTGGAATCATTAAGAAAAGAAATTGGGTTACCTTATGCAGAGTTGCCAGACTTGGTAACCCTCGACTCTACTTACTAATCGACTGATCTGCGTCTAAGGCTTGCTGCAGATAGGTAAAATTAGGTTGTTGATCTTTCAACTGGCGATTGGTTTTGTCCATAAATTGGTACTGGCCACCACCACTCACTTCTAGAATATTGT
>NZ_NPKW01000356.1:0-842 GCF_002265885.1 Vibrio sp. 03_296 | reverse complement strand
ACTGAATGAAGCCGAGTCGAACCGTGAAATAAATTCCCACACCGACAAGCAAATAAACAAGAATGGAACCCCAAAGCAGGTCATTCATTAGATTGATCAAGTCTGTCATAGTTACCTCAAATTGAGTTGCGCCAGTCTGTGCTTCCGAGCCATCCACAGATTGCTTAACCAAGTGTCAATTAGCTTGGTGAACTATTATTTTCTTTCTGCAATCTAGAATCGTAAATGTCGCTTCATGCATCCGTTTTACGTACTAGCGTTTTTTGACGGGCGGATAATGCAGCCTAGCCACGCAAAAATCAATATGAAACTGCATACTCAATTTTTGTATTTTCACTATTTTATACCATTTATTAACATACAAACCAGAATCAAGAATCAAAAGCAGTTACATAAACCAAACAATTCCATTACAACAAAATGTATCGAAATATTTTGTTTTTCATTTCACGTCAATTCTCTGTTAAACCAAGAGTGACAAGGCTTTTACTCTTTCCCCACGCCCCCTCGCTCACTTACCGGTTGTGGATGAGAAATTCACATGCACCTTTTCGAATCCTTACCCTCCTCTCTTTGACTTCGTACTGTATAAACACACACATTGTTAACATTAAAATTCTTTTCATTTAATCGTTTTCGTGAGATCGATCGCTCATTTTTAAGCTTTTGTTGCAAGCAAAATGTGATGGTGTGTTCAGTTTTAATCGAAATCTTCATCATACCGACACAAATGCGAAATCTATCATGGTTATGCTCGAAGAAACTGTGGTACTTAGTGACTGCACAAGCGCTGGTGATTTATGTGAGGTGGCTTATGGATGGCTTTGAACTAGATGACTTAC
>NZ_NPKW01000355.1:0-667 GCF_002265885.1 Vibrio sp. 03_296 | reverse complement strand
CATTGCTTGCTTCCGGAGTCTCACATCATCATCCCCCCTTGAGGAAATTGCCCAAGAGTGTTGCCCGTATCGCTTAGCCCAGAAGACCTGACCATGGTTATTACAAATCACTATACCAACATTTAGCCGGTAACCATCGCCATCTATCACTGGCTAACCTCTAAGATAAGTTTTTTATTACAGTGATTTTCCACATATCCCCAACAGTAGCAAACTTACTGATGTGATATAGCTAAGATTTATCGTGTTTCAGACCCAATTGAATAACTTTTCAGCACAAAAACAGTTATCAACACAAGTTGAGACACAGCCCACATTTATTCACCTTTTCTGTGAATAACTTTGTGAAGAATAACTTATTTTCGTCAATGACAGATTCATCATCAATCCATGACAAACACGTCCCCTTTCCAAAATAAAAATAGCTTTAATATTCAATAAATTAAAAACACAAATCAGTTCCACCAGCAAATTAAACCTTGATGATCTTTTGACCACAAACAGATCGGTCAAAGATCATACAATGCTTATTTTATCCACACACAAAGTTTTTAAATTGACTAACATCACCAAAAATCAAGCAAAATATCACTTACCACATACTGTTATTGATCCATGATTTACTTTTACCTTAGAGAGCGCTTCTTATTCTGTGGATAACTTATTA
>NZ_NPKW01000354.1:0-8254 GCF_002265885.1 Vibrio sp. 03_296 | reverse complement strand
ATCCTGTAGCACTCAGCTACAGGATTTCAACCCTTGATATTCACGACAGGTAATTTCTTCTCTTTTAAGCTCATCGACGCGAGCCGTTTTGGGTCCTTGTTCTAACCATTTGGCAAACTCTTCTATCTTCGGTGGTTCACCACAGGCTATCACTTCGACATCTCCGTTATATAAATTCTTTGCATAACCGACTAAATTTAGCTTTAGACCCTGATGTGAGGTGTGGTATCGAAATCCAACCCCTTGAACTATGCCAGAGACCACAAATTTTTCGCATCTTATTGCCATCCGTATACCTCTCCGTTTTTTTGAGTGATATATTTATTAAGTCTATTCACCCCACAAAGGACCGTGGGTTACTAAGAGCATAATAATTATGAAAGAAATACCATTTCGTTGGATTGATAAATATCTCATCCATTTAAAAATTCAAGAAAAGTTCTATCTGCTTTTCCTACTTCCTCTGATTGCATTACTTATCCTTACGCTCGTTCTTGATAACGCGGCAGACGCCATGCTCAATCATCTCTATCAAGATGAGTTGATATTGATGAAAAACTTTATCGAAGCCGGCAACTTATCACGCTCTCAAGTGATGGATATTTTGGCTTCATCCAATACCATTGCATTGGGCTCTGGCGCAGGATCAGTTTCTGTTCTCAATGGCTCATTTAACTTGGTGGCCACCCACGAGCAAGACTTGTGGACTGCCCTTTCCAGCGTCCACTGGACCGTAATTTCTGTCTCTCTCTTCATTGTTGCACTCGCGGTTTACTACATTATGACGTTCATTGGTGGCGCGATGTTCACAATGAACAAAGCATTGAGTACGCTTGCCAATGGTGATCTCACAGCGAGAATGAACTTTTTCCAAGTCAGGGATGAATTCAGTACCATCGCTATCACTATAGACAAAGTTGCGGAGCGCGAGCAAAAGATGGTGCTGTCGATCCAAGAGTCTGTCGCCTTAATGCAACAAATAAGCTCAGATCTCAACCAGTCGATTTGCAGCAGTTCTGATATTTCGAACTCACAACAAGAACATTTGAACTCATTGGCGAGTGCCACTGAACAGATGGCCTCAACGATTCGCGAAGTGGCCAATCTTGCCCACGATTCGAGCACACAAACGGAAGATGCTCGCAGTGTTGCTCAATCTGGCCAGGTGAAAGTGGCAAATACCTTAAATTCGATTTCTCAACTCTCGTCTGAAATCCAATCCGCTTCTCAGGCGGTAGAAGAGCTGGATGCCAACGCAGCGCAAATCGATGAAGTGGTCACCACCATCAACGGCATTTCAGAGCAAACCAACCTACTTGCATTAAACGCAGCAATTGAAGCAGCCCGTGCAGGCGAACAAGGTCGTGGTTTCGCCGTGGTGGCCGATGAAGTTCGCGCTCTAGCAGGACGAACTCAACAAGCAACGGTCGAGATCCAAGCGATGATTGAAGCATTACAGCGTAACAGTCAGTCACTCACCAAACTGATGGAAGTGACGGTAAATAATGCTAACCAAGGCCAAACCTTGATGTCGGAAGTCAATCATGAGATTGCTTCTCTAGCAGATAAAAACCAAACCATTTCAGACAGCAGCACTCAGATTGCGACCGCCGCTGAAGAGCAAGGTATGGTTGCCGATAATATCGCAGCAAGCGTGGAAGAAATTCGGATGCAGTCCAATAACGTATGCGAAATGATCAACATGACCTCTCGTAATGTCGAGCAACTAAGAAATCAGAGTGATGCAATGGAAAGGTTACTCACCGGATTGAAAGCATAAAATACGCTCAAACTAAGCAAAGGCCGCCAATGCGGCCTTTTTGCTATTTGCTTTTCTACTCTGATTCCTTGAAAATACCCCACTTTCATTTTTGCTTAAGAGAATTTCAATGTCTGCTGCCATCTATTTAGTCAAAGGTCGTGAGAAGTCTGTTGTTAGACGCCACCCTTGGATCTTTTCTCGTGGGATCGATAGAGTCGAAGGTAATCCACAACTAGGAGAAACCGTTGATGTTTATGGTCACGATGGCAAATGGTTAGCCAAAGCAGCCTATTCTCCTGAATCTCAAATTCGTGCTCGCGTATGGAGCTTTGAAAAGCAAGATATTAACAAAGCGTTTTTTGTAAAACGCATCCAAGACGCTCAACTTCTTCGCGAAGATGTGATTGAGCGAGATGGCTTAACTGGCTACCGCCTTATTGCAGCAGAATCTGATGGCATGCCTGGTGTGACCATCGACCGTTACCAAAATTTCTTCGTCTGCCAACTTCTCAGTGCTGGCGCCGAACATCAAAAGAAAAATATTGTTGACGCATTAATTGAAGTTTTCCCTGACTGCAATGTGTACGAACGCTCAGATGTTTCCGTACGTAAGAAAGAAGGCCTCCAAGAAACAACTGGCGTTTTACATGGTGAAATGCCACCAAAATCTGTTGTTATCGAAGAAAATGGCGTCAAAATTAGCGTTGATATTGTCGGTGGGCACAAAACTGGTTTCTACCTTGATCAGCGTGATAGCCGCCAACAAGCGATGAAATACGTCAAAGACAAAGAGGTTCTCAACTGCTTCTCTTACACCGGCGGCTTTGGGCTTTACGCTTTAAAAGGCGGTGCTAAACGAGTGATCAATGCCGACGTCTCGCAACCGGCATTGGACACGGCAAAGTTTAATGCTGAGCTCAATGCGTTCGATATCTCCAAGAAACGCGCGGTTTTCCTAAACGCCGATGTCTTCAAACTTTTGCGTGAATATCGAGATCAAGGCACCAAATTTGACGTGGTGATCATGGATCCACCGAAGTTTGCTGAAAGCAAAGCGCAGCTCAATGGCGCATGTCGTGGCTATAAAGACATCAACATGTTGGCCATGCAAATACTGAATCCAGGCGGTACTCTACTAACCTACTCATGCTCAGGCTTGATGGACCAAGTACTATTCCAAAAAATCATCGCCGATGCAGCAGTGGATGCTGGCCGAAGCGTTAAGTTTGTTGAACGATTCGAGCAAGCTGCCGATCACCCAACCGACACCGCTTACCCTGAAGGCTTCTACCTCAAAGGTTTTGCGTGTAAGGTGTTGTAAATTCTGAATCGCACTTTAAAAAAGAGCCTCGACAAAAAATCGAGGCTCTTTTTTTTATTGCAACTTACTTATATTACAGCTTGCTTAGACCAAATTGCAGACAGCACAAAAAACCGGAGCTCATGCAAGCTCCGGTTTTCGTTATTTTAGTCCTTTAAATGGTTTAGGTTATCCATCAAGCTGCTGGTGATATCCGCTGCCGACGCACCATCAAAGTCAATCGTTAAGGTTTGTCCGCCTTTGACGATAGTGAGGTGTGATGCACTCGCATCATCGGAAACGCTAATAGACACGTTTCCTACCGCCCCTTGATTGTCACCACTACCGAAATCGGCCAGCAAGGTATCGATATCCGCTTTAGACATATCGTCAAAGAGATCGGCTAGGTCCAGCTTATCGCCTTGCGACACGTTGAAGTCTGTCACGCGATCTCTCGCCGTTTCCATATCAACCCATTTAAAGATATCCGCACCATCACCACCTGTTAGGATGTCATTACCAAGACCGCCGATAAGAAGGTCACTTCCTGCACCGCCAAACAAGAGATCATCACCAAGGCCACCATCAAGGACATCGTTTCCAGCATGTCCTAGGATAATGTCATTGTTGTCTGTACCTCGGATTTGGTCATCTCCAGTAGAAGCGTTGAACGATGACGTTGCTGCAGCATTAGACTCGCCATTTGGACTCACATTGAGTGTTACTAGCTGTTCTGATTCAACACCACTGACATCCTTGACTGTCATTAGCACTTCAAAGGCCACTGATTGACCAGTGTTAATCTTCGGAGCACTTGAATCAGGCTGGAAGTAGTAAGAACCATCTTGTCCAATACGGAAGTCACCATACAGAGTGGAAACAAGTAACTCATTGCTAACGCTATCCACACTGAATGACAAGCTATCAGGCATATTGATTACAGAAGAGTCAGTATCAATCATCTGGATGACTTGCGCTTTCGTCGCATCAATAACCACTTCTGTTGCATCATCACCCGAAACCGCCATCAACAATGAACCGGCAGTACCAATAGTAGGACGTAGTTTCGGTAAATCGGTAACTAACTTCTCGTCAGGTATGTAAACTATATTATCTTCACTTCCAGATACTTGAATCAAACCAGATGATGGAACATTGGTTTCACTACCCACGCCAACAGCTGTTACATCTTTCCCTTTGATAAACGCAGACCAATCACTTCCTATTGTTCCTTGGTTTTGAGCACCGTCACTCAAGAAATAGATCACATCGTTTGTATCACCAGTAATACCTTTGACTATGGCATCCTGATAGCCCGCCATGACGGCGTCAACACCTTGGTCGTAATTCGTCCAACCTTCTGCATCGAAAATGCCGTTGTAGTTATTCTTGTCAACATTAGCATAAGCACTGCTCAACACAGTAATCGCTTGAGCAACTGTCATCCAAATACTTGAAGACCCATTTGTCGCATGAGTCGCATCAGTATCAAAGTCAATCATTTGTACTAATACTTTCTCGCTACCCTGTTGAGACTTAACATTTTCAAGTAGTTCAATAGATGCTTTCAGTACATACTCAATTCTTGTGTCAGACAAGCCAGCTGGCTTAGAGGCCATCGAGCCCGACGAATCAATCACAAGCGAAATAAGCGTTGTTGGAACCTCACCGCCTTGGTCCGCAAGCACATCATTGGTTGCAGCCGCATTAACTTCCGTACTTGCACCCGCATCTGATTGTGGTAGCGAGCTCTCTTTAGCCACAACATGAACATCGACGTCTAGCGCTTCTGCTGAAGGAGTGCGAACCACCAAATTATCGTAGTTGATGCTTTGCGTAGAATTGCCTTCTACATCGATCACCCAAACTTGCGCACCATTTATATCTTGGAAGCCACCTAAAGTCTCACCAGTGTTTTTATCAATAATCATCGTTCCATCAGGAAGTCCTTTAATTTGGACTTCATCAAGATACTCACTGCCGTCACGATCGGCGACTGATGCAGATAGGTTCAGCGCAGTCTCTGTGATCTGTTCTACGTGATAGGTACCATCTGGATTTAAAGTCACTATCGCATCAGAGAACACTAGTCGTTCGATTTCATAAAGATGATCACCCGTAAGCTCCCAAGACTTTCCTGTTCGAGCAGACGCGTCTTTACCTGTTGAGTCAAATACAGCCCATTGATCAACTTTCCCACCAAAATCGCCATTGTTAACCAATGTGTAGTTAGATAACGGACCTGAGTAGATGACGGTGTCAACACCATCACGATCAGTTGTGGACCAAGAGTCATCACCATCAATCTTGTCATCCCCGGCGCCACCAACGAAGACATCATTACCATACTTTCCGTACATAGTGTCAGCTTGAGCACTACCGAATAGAACTTCTGAGCCATTCGTGCCGGTAGCGTTTCGGTTTACTTCAACAACTACCCCTGTAACACCCAATGCAGCTTTATCAGCTTCAGACAATACTTGACCATTAACCAGTTTGGTATGAAGGGTAGAGTCCATCGTTACGTTAGTTGTAACACTATCACCAAACACTACCGTTACATTAGGCGCATCAGCCACCGCTTTTACTTCCAACATCACTGTTGCAGTATCCGTTTTATGACCATCAGAAACCGTCACTGTAAATGGCACATCATCAAAGTGTTTGTTTTCAGCTGGTTTAAACACTGCACTTGTCACTACACCATTTGCATCATGTGTTAGCACTAAGTTTCCGTAGCTTGGGTCAACACTGACATTACTAATATAAACTGTGTCACCATCAGGGTCGGTCGGATTCAATGCAGCCAAATTGAGAGAAATCTCAGTATCTTCCGTGCCTACCTCACTAAATCGAGTGTCTGCAAGATGTGGGGCATTGTTGGTCGATGTTTCTGTAGAGTCAGTAACGAAATTAATCGTTCCTTTATCGCTACCTTTATCGCTATCAGTCGCTTCATAAACAACCTCTTCAGACACAGCAGCATCAACAACTTCAACTGACTGCAATGTGACATTGGAGTTGCCGTTGTTGTTTGGATTATCTGTGCCATGAGTGGTGTAGACTCGAATTTCATCAAATCCACCATCGACTTTGATGTTGGCTGTAAAGACACCCGAACCGTCATAAATAGGCTGTTGATCATCATCGTAGATAAACTCTTGAACCACTTGCCCATCTTTAAAGACAAGCACATGGATTTGAGCATCCGCCAAACTTGTGTCGTTGTAATTCCCCCAAACGCTACCAAAGGTAACATTGGCTTCTTTCACCAAGACATCCGTCTTCCCTTGTGAAATTTGAGAGAAATCTACACTGATGTAATCTTTCGTGCTGACATCAAGTTCAGAGCTGCCAACACCAAGTCCTTTTTCATTATCCGCATTATCGAAAAATAGCTCATCCGGGGTTAATGAACTGTCTGTATCCGGTCTTGAACCCGTATAGTGTCCGCCAGAGATAATGACGCCGCTATCAAGAACAAAGCTCGTTACTGTATCGTCTGCATATACCCCTTTGAAATCAGTTTGAGCATCAAAGCTCAACTTGTCATTAACGTCATCATGTAAATCGTACTGAAGTTTGTCCGTCACTTTTACAACTGTGTCTTTCGTGACTTCTGTACGGCTGCCATCGCTGTTGACAACGTAAACGGTTCCCAAAACAGGAAGGGAATCGAAACTGATCGTTGTTTCTTTTACGTCCGTCGAGTTGGCATCATCTTCACGATCTGTAACAACATCAATTTGCTGGCCATCTGCTGTACTTTCATTTTCAAAGTCAAACCCGACGACAGAAGAATCAGGAGATAATGAAACAACGAAGTCATTACCCTGAGGCCCCTCATTGACGGCTAGTTGGTCACTATCTTTAAACTCCAAAACACTTGGCTGATTGCCATAGGTGATTTCAGCTGAGATTGATAGCTCGTCACCTACGATTGAACCAGAGTCAATAGAACCAGAGATCGCCCCAGCGGCAATATGTTCAGGTTCTAGCGCAAAACTTTGTGCTACACCCTCAATAACTATCGTGAGCATCGCGCCAACAACAGCGCCGACAGGCAACGTTATCGTATAGCCCACCGTAGAGCGATCACTGTTGATCACATCATCCTGATCTCTTTCCAAAATCACTTTAGGCGCAAACAACTCTGAAGTCGTTTTCGTACCATCGGTAAACTTAAAGTGTTCAAACTCAATGAAAGTGTTCACATCACCATTAGCCTCAGTGATTGTGACAGAGCCATCTGTATTAAGTGCAACCGAAGCGCTCGTAGATGCGAAATTCAACTCAGCAGTATCATTGCCAGCACCACCATCAACCACTAACTTGTTGTTGGCATCATCTTGATCTGATTTGAATAGATCATCACCACTACCAAGTAATACAAAGTCGTCCGTTGATTCTGCTAGTGCTGGATCATAACTACCATGGTAATAATGAACCGTATTAGACGCTTCGCTGACATTGCCAAAAGAGTCTTTCTCTTTTGCATACAAGAACTCGTTATCATTCAGTGGAATGGCTGATTCGTTCGAAATATCCAGTGTCCATGACAAGTCTTGCTGAACAGTTGCGGTTCCGATAGTGACATATACACCATTCGCATCTTTAGCAAATACTTCAACCTCATTACCGGGTTCACTGCCAGTACCATGAAGAGTCACAACTGAATAATCAGATTCAGATGAATCATCAGTGACTTTTGTGATAGTTGGTGCATCTGGAGCCTCTATATCAAAGAAATACGGCTCAGTCGTAGCAGCAACAAACGTGTTTCCTGCAACATCAGAGACAGTCACCTTAGCTGTAAGAATTGCTCCACCATCTACTTCTCCATCCGGGATCAAGTTAGAGCCTTTGGTGACAAACTCAAATTTATACCCAATCTGGTTACCATGAGCATCCAAATGAGGCTCATTAGATACGAAGCCTGAACCAATAAGCTCTCCATTTACGTAAAAATCAATTTTATCATTAGGCTGCGCATCCTTATTAACATAACCAACAACGGTCACATCGGCATTAGACTCATCAGCACTTATCTTGTGGTCACCGGCTATGTTTAGGATGTCGATTTCGGCGGCGATGATAGTATCCAACGTCGCGCTTTCTGTGTCGCTCGCTGGKTGCCCGCGCTGTCCGTCACGTCCGCTTCACGCTGATCGCGTCCATCAACCAGACCCTTA
>NZ_NPKW01000353.1:0-642 GCF_002265885.1 Vibrio sp. 03_296 | reverse complement strand
TGAGAACTTGTAGGGTTCATGCACATCACTTGCGTTGTGCATAACGTGTTTTTGTTATGCGCTCAATATACGCCGCTAAAAAAGTTGATAAAACGTTTTACCAACATATCTGTGATCAAGTTAAACAAGTTTTTCCATGTTCGGCGTAGGGCTTTTAAAATACGGCTAATGAGGTTAAAGTTTGGTGATTAAAACGTTTTCTAATCCATAAAGTGAATCTAATGTCGTTAAAAAAAGTGACCATTACAGAAGTCGCTAAACACGCTGATGTCTCTGTTACCACGGTTTCGATGGTACTCGGGAATAAAGGGCGAATTTCACCTGATACCATCGAAAGGGTGAATGCGGCGGTAGAAGAACTGGGTTATATCCGCAATCGCGCGGCGGCAAACCTTAGATCTCATACCAGCGAAATCATCGGACTGATCTTAAAAGACATCAGTGATCCTTACTATGCTGAAGTCGCTGCAGGACTCAGCGAAGAGATAGAGCAGCAAGGCTACATGCTGTTCCTCGCTCAAAGTGGCGATAGCCAAGAGAAGTTTGAGAAATGTGTACTCACCATGCGCGCCAAGGTCGTGGAGTGGTGATTGKCTTTTTGCCCTAACATAGGCGAGAGTCAGCAATTTAATGTCGAGAATC